>JBEHXY010000024.1:0-18944 GCA_048498455.1 Planctomycetota bacterium
GCCGGAAAAAATCGAGAGCCTGCTGACCGTCGATCCCATGGAACTGGAAGTCGGCTACGGCCTGGTGCAACTGGTCGACACCACCAAGGGCGGCGACCTGCTGGAACGCATCAGCCTCATCCGCCGGCAGATCGCCATCGAGTTCGGCGTGGTCGTGCCGCCCATCCGCATCCGCGACAACATGCAGCTCGAAGCCAACGGCTACCAGATCAAGCTCCGCGGAAACCCGCTCGCCACCGGCACCGTCTATCCCGGCCAGTACCTGGCGATGGACTCGGGCGCAGCCAGCGGAAAACTCCATGGCGTCGAAACCAAGGAGCCGGCGTTCGGCCTGCCCGCATGGTGGATCGCCGAGGGGCAGCGCTCGCAGGCCGAGATGATGAATTACACCGTGGTCGAGGCCAGCGGGGTGCTCGCCACGCACATCACGGAAGTGGTCAAGAGCCACGCATCGGAGCTGGTGACCCGCGAGGAAGTCGCGGCCCTGCTCAAACAGCTCAAGGAAAAGGCGCCGGCGCTGGTGGAAGAAGTCGTGCCGGGGCAGATCAAGCCGGGCGAGCTGCAGAAAGTGCTCCAGAACCTGCTGCGGGAGCGCGTGCCGATCCGCGACCTCGAAACCGTCCTCGAAAGCCTCGGCGAATGGGCCGGCAAAACCAAGGACCTCGAGGTGCTCACCGAGGCGGTGCGGCACGGCCTGGCCCGCACCATCTGCGGCCAGTACCGCGACGAAACCAACACGATTCACTGCGTCACGCTCGATCCGGCGCTCGAGGACACCCTCAACGGATACATCGAACGCAACGAACGCGGAAGCTTCCTCACGCTGCCCGCGCAGGTCGCACGGCAGATCGCCGAGACCATCGCGGCGAACGTGGGCAAGCTGATGCAGCAGGGCTACACGGGGGTGGTGTTGTGCTCGCCGCAGGTGCGGGCGCATGTGCGCAAGCTGATCGAGGCGTCGCTGCCGGCGGTGGCGGTGCTTTCGTACAGCGAAATCGTCAAGGGGATTAACGTGGATTCCGTGGGCACTGTGGGAGTGAATGGATGAACGTGAAAACGTTTCAGGGTTCTTCAATTGCCGATGCCTTGGTGAAGGTGAAGGCGGAGCTGGGGGCCGGGGCGGTCATCCTGCACACGCGCAGCTTCAAGCGCGGCGGGATCATGGGGGTGGGCGCCAAGACCGTGGTGGAAATCACCGCGGGCGTGAACGTGAACGTGCCGTCCCGCAAAAAGCCGGCCGCCGCCGGCGCCGCAGCCGGCGGCCGGCGCGCTGCCGAGGAAGATTCCGACGAAGGCGGCGTCGCCGTCGCCGAGCGTCACCCGCTCAAGGTCGTCTATTCGAAAAGCCGCCCCGACCGTGCCCCCGCTGCCCCCGCCGGCGGCGTGAACGCCGAGACGCGGCTGATGGCGGCCTCGATGGTGAAACAGCCCTCCTTTGAACTGCGGAACGAAATCGCCTCCCTGCGGACCATGGTCGAGAGCCTGCTGCAGCGGTCGGCCGGAACCACCGGCGGGCGCGTGGACCTTCCCGCGCAGCTCGGCGCGCTGTATCGCCAGTTGATCGAGCAGCAGGTGAGCGACGAGATCGCCCTGCGGGTCGTCGACGATGTCCGCGCCGAACTCGGGGCCGAGCAGCTCGCCAACGCCACCCTCGTCCGCGAACGCCTGCTGGGCAAGCTCGAAGCGATGCTCCCGGCCAACCTCGGCGGCGCCGTGGCGCGGCCCACCGTCGGCGCCGGCTGCCGCACCATCTGCCTCATCGGCCCCACCGGCGTCGGCAAAACCACCACCATCGCCAAGCTCGCCGCCGCCTTCAAACTCCGCCAGCGGCAGAAGGTCGGCCTCATCACCATCGACACCTACCGCATCGCGGCGGTCGACCAGCTCCGCACCTACGCCAACATCATCGGGGTGCCGCTCAAAGTGGTGCTCACGCCTGCCGAACTTATCGCCGCGATGAAGGAAATGCAGGATTGCGACACCATCCTCATCGATACCGCGGGCCGCTCGCCCACCGACCAGCTCAAACTCAACGAGCTCGCCGGCTTCATCGCCGCGGCCAAGCCCACCGAGGTCCACCTGGTGCTCTCGAGCACCACCCACCAGGAAAACATGGAGGCGGCCCTGGAAAGCTTTGGAAAAGTACGTGTAGACCAGATCATCTTTACAAAGCTGGATGAGGCGGTATCGTTTGGGGTATTGTTGAATGTTGCCCGCAAGGCCAGTCGGGCGTTGTCCTATCTCACCACTGGCCAGGACGTACCGGACAATATCGAAGTGGGACAGCCCCGGCGGCTGGCCAAACTGATATTGGGGGAGAAGGTCTGACCCCTGCCCGGTACGCAGCGGTTGGCAAGTAGTTTTGCGGATGTGCAATCATTCCGACGAGGACGTTTTCCTCGCGGCGACGGTATAGAAGGGTAGTGGGACATGACTTTGATGGATCAGGCCAGCGGCCTCCGGGAAGTGGCGCGGCGCGCCGCGGGACGTGCCCAGACAATCGCAATCACCTCCGGCAAGGGGGGCGTCGGCAAAACCAACCTCTCCGTCAACCTCGCGGCCACGCTCGCCGCGATGCGCCGCCGCGTGGTGCTGCTCGATGCCGACCTCGGCCTCGCCAACGCCGACATCCTCTGCAACGTGCAGCCGCGCTTCAACCTGGCCCACGTGGTCGCCGGACAGCGCTCGCTCGCCGACGTCACCACGCCCGTGCCCGCCGGCTTCTCGCTGATCCCCGGCGCTTCGGGACTGGCGAAGATGGCCGATCTCACCGAGGGCGATCGCCGCCGCATCGTCACCGAGCTCGATCAACTCTCCGACACCGCCGACGCCCTCATCATCGACACCGGCGCCGGCATCGGCCGCAACGTCCTCTCCTTCACCAGCACCGCCGACCACGTGGTCGTCGTCACCACCCCCGAGCCCACCGCCATCACCGACGCCTACGCCGTCATGAAGGTGCTCGTGCGCTGCGGCACCGCGGGCAAGATCAGCGTGATGGTGAACATGGCGCGCAACCGCGATGAGGCCCGGCAGGTCTTCGACCGCATCGCCGGCGTGGCCCGCCAGTTCCTCAAGGTCGACGTCGCCTTTTCAGGGTATGTCGTGCTCGATCCCGCGGTCGGACAGGCCGTGCGCAAACGCTCCCCCTTCGTGCAGCAGTTCCCGCACTCCGCGGCGACGGCCTGCGTGCAGGCGTGGGCCAATCGCATGGATCATCATGTGGAAGTCGCGCCCCCGATCGACCGCGGCGGCTTCTTCGCGCGGCTGGCGAGCTGGTGGCGCTGATTCGCCCCCTTCCGTCGATCACCACATTTCGGACGCTGGACGGCTGAGACTTTCGAAAGGCAGGGATGCCGATGCGGATGGGACCCTTGATGGGCGGGGCTTTTGGGGCGCTGGGGCTGGTTCTCTCGATATTTGCGGGGCTTCTCGCCAACAACCCGGTCGATGCCATTCTGCTGCGCAGCATGATGTGGGCCGGCATCTGCTATGTCGTCGGCTTCGCCGTCGGCGTCATGGCCGGGCAGGTCAGCAAGGAATACGCCGCCAAGCTGGCGAGCACCGTGGCCCAGCAGGATGCGGCGGCAGAATCTGCGCGTGCGACGGAAGCCGCGGAAGCCGCTGAAAATGCCGCTGTCGAAAGCGCCGCCCGCGCTGCCGCCGTTCCCGGAAAGTGATACGCAAAAAAACTCCGAAAGTTTGATTGCATTTCGGCCGACGGAAGGCAGAATAAGAAGTATCGGTGTCCGATAACGCAGGGCCATGGAATGGCCACCCAGGGAAGGCAACGGACCCCCGCGTGGGAGCAGACGCGGGAGGCCTCGGCAAGGTCAAGGAGCGACCCAGAATGGCGAAGACGCACACCACCACTTCCGCAGTTGTTCAAGACATCAACGACGTCTGGCGTGCCTTCAAGAAGCAGCGGAGCGAAGAACTCCGGAACCTGCTGATGATGGAATACCTGCCGATGGTGAAGTACAACGCCGAACGCATCTACCAGAAACTCCCCGACGAAGTCGAACTCGATGATCTCATGCAGGCCGGCATCTTCGGCCTCAAGGACGCGATCGAATCCTTCGATCTCGATCGCGGCGTGAAGTTCGAAACCTACTGCGCCCCCCGTATCCGCGGCGCCATCCTCGACGAACTCCGCTCCATGGACTGGGTCCCCCGCCTCGTCCGCTCCCGCTCCCACAAGCTCGATCAGATCACCAAGCAGCTCGAGATGGAACTCGGACGCGCTCCCTCCGAAGAGGAAATCAGCAAGAAACTCGGCATGACCGCCTCCGACCGCGAGAAGGTCCTCAAGGACGCCGTCGCCGTCACCCAGGTGTCGCTCTCGCGCAAGTGGTTTGAGACCGACGGCAACAAGGACGTCCGCGAAATCGACGTCCTCGAAGACCGCCGCACCACCGATCCCACCGACGAAATCCAGCGCCGCGACCTCAAGAACCTCATCACCAAGGGCCTCACCCGCGCCGAACGCCTCATCCTCATCCTCTACTACTACGAGGAAATGACGATGAAGGAAATCGGCGCCACGCTCGATCTCTCCGAGTCGCGCGTCAGCCAGATGCACTCCTCGATCATCATGCGCCTCAAGGCCCAGATGGCCAACAAGGACAAGGAATTCGTCAACGACGACGAGTGAGTCCTGCCCCACCCCTCCGTGCGTAACTCACGAAAGCCGGCCTCACCCGCCGGCTTTTTCTTTTCCACTCGTTTCAGACCGCCGCCCCGCCCCCCGCCTTGCCCTCGGCCGCCCACAACATCCCGCGCCGCATCAACTCCCGCGCCGGCGGAAGATCAAAGATGTTCGCCTGGTGCCCCAGCGCGTTGTAAAACACCCGCCCCTTCCCATAGAACTTCGTCCAGACCTGCGGCATCTCCACCGACCCATTCGCCAGGTGCGGTCCCTCCACGCCCGGCGTCGGAAAGTGCGTGCTCGCCAGCACCCGGATCGCCGGATCCACGTGCAGGTAATACTGCTCCGACGTCACCTCAAAATCCTCAATCCCCCGCGTGATCGGATGGTCCGTGTCCCGCACCCGCACCGTGTACGTCACCCGGTCATCCCCCGGATGCGCCACCCACTGCCCGCCCGTCATGAACTGATACTCCGTCTGCTCCCGAAACGCATCGCACATCCCCCCGTGACACCCCGCAATCCCCACGCCCGCCTCGCGCACCGCCGCCAGCAGCGGATTCACCTGCTCCCGCTCAATCTTCCCCATCGTCCACAGCGGAACGATCAAATCCAGAGCGCCAAGATTCTCCGTCTTAAACGCATCCAGCGAATCCGAAAGCGTCACCCCAAACCCCTCCCGGCGCAAAATCTCCGCAAAAATCCCCGCCACCTCCACCGGCTGATGCCCCAACCACCCGCCATACACAATCAACGCCGAAGCCATCACTTCCTCCAAAACCCAAAACCTTCATCCCCACCAACAAGCGGTACCCCAATCCCCAGCCCACGCCCTTCGTGACCCTTCGTGTCTTCGTGCCTTCGTGTTCCCGTCCGTCGTCAAAACAGGGTCGCCGCCGCCGCAACCGGAACCTCCGCCTTCAACCGCCGCTGCACCTGATTGTACATCGCCAGCAGAAAGTCCGCCGTGTCCGCAAGCTGCAGCGTGTCCCGCCGCGCCGCCCCCGCTGCAAACAGCCCGAACGCAAACGGCGAGGGCGCCGGCAAATCCAGCAGCCGCAGCGTATTCCCCGCTAATTCCTGCAGAAACGCCTTCGCCGCCGGCGCCGCCAGCAGGTCGTTCGTCACCGTCCGCCGCGTCTCCTCCAGCAGCAGATGGTCCGGATGGTATTCCTTCAGCGCCTCATACAGCCGCGTCGCATACGACTGCAATTGCCCGATGAATCGCCGCCGCCCGAACTTGTTCTGCAGCAGCGCATGCGCCCGAATCGCCGTGTACCGGAACTGCGCCCGGAACAGCTCCGAAGCCTCCACCGCCGCCGCCAGATCCTCGTCAAAATGCGCCGGCGACAGCAGCGACCGCACCAGCGTCCGATCCGCCTGCCGCGCCGCCGACGATGACGCCACCCACACCGCAAACGCATAATCGTCGATCACCACCGTGGCGTTGTGCCCCGCCACCGGATCGTCCGCCCCCGCCGGCTTCCCGAACCGCTGGTGCATCCGATACGCCACCGTCCGGGCCAGCGCCTCGTTCGCCGCACGCCCGATCATCGTGTGAAACACCAGCACCGTCGCCCCATCGTCCGGCACGCGCTCCACCAGCAATTGCGCCTCGGTGGGAATATCCGCATACCGAAACTGCGCATGCAGAAACTGCGACGCCGTCCGCGCCGCCGCCGCCGACGCCCCATACTGCCGCGTCAGCATCCGCGCAATCGCCCCCTCGCCCGCCGCCGCGATCGCCTGCACCCGGCTCCGGAATTCCCGCATCTGCGCCGCCAGCCCCGGCTCCATCGCCATCATCCCCGAATACCACCGCGGAATTGTCGGCGTCTGCCCCGAACACTCCGTCACCTCCGCCGTCATCCCCTTCGCCGACACAAACTGCACGCACCGCCCGCCCAGCACAAACCGATCCCCCGCCTTCAACACCTGCGCAAACGCCTCCTCGATCTGCCCGATCGCCGCCCCGTTCACCACCCGCACCTTCACCTGCCCCTCCTGCGTGATCGTCCCCACGTTCTGCGCATACAACCCGCCCGTCCCCGGCCCCAGCGGATGCAGCAGCCCCGACGAACCCGTCCCGCCCATTGCCTCCCCCGTCGCCCCATCGAATTCCGTCGGCTCAAAAAACAACTTCGCCGGCACCCGCGCCGTGTCCCGCAATTCCTGCGTCGCCACAAACGCCAGCGCCCGGTCAAACTGCTCGCGCCCCAGCTCCCGATACGGATAACTCCGCCGCACCACGGCGAACGCATGATCCGTGTGCACCCCGTGCGGCTTCGCCTGCAGCGCCATTCCGATCAGGTGCTGCGCCAGCACATCCAGCGGCCCCGTGGGAATCCGAATCGCATCCACCCGCCGCTTCCGCATTGCCTCCGCCGTCACCAGCGATTCGATCAAATCCGCCGGCACCGTCGGCACAAACGTCCCCTTCGCCGTCGCGTCCAGCGAGTGCCCGCTCCGCCCCACCCGCTGCAGCCCGCGCCCAACCCCCTTGGGCGAATTCAGCAGCACCACCCGGTCGATCGTCCCGATGTCGATCCCCAGCTCCAGCGACGTCGAACACACCACGCACCGCAATTCCCCCGCCTTCAGCCGCCGCTCGATCTCCAGCCGCACATCCCGATCCAGCGACGAATGGTGCGCCTCGATCTGCGTCGGATGAATGATCTCGTCCGTGTGTTCCTCCCCCTTCTCGATCGCCGCCGCAAACCGCTTCCTCAGCGAAAACGTCACCCGCTCCGTCGCCGCCCGCAGATTCGTAAACACCAGCGTCGTGCGATGCCCCCGGATCGTCCGCTCCAGCAGGTCATACACATGCTTGTTGATCTGCGCCGTCGGCACAAACGGCGTCTTGCTCCCAAACGGCGCCTCGACCGTGAGCTCCAAAGGCCGCGGAAAAGACGCATCCGCAATCGCACAGTCGCGCCCCGCGCCTACCAGGAATTCCGCCATCCGCTCCAGCGGCGCAATCGTCGCCGACAACCCGATCCGCTGCGGATCCCTCCCCCCGTGACTCACCACCAGGTCCGCCAGCCGCTCCACCGATAGCGCCAAATCCGTCCCGCGCTTATTCGGCGCCAGCGCGTGGAGCTCATCGACGATGATCCGCCGCACCCCCCGCAGATGGTCCCGCATCGCCCCGTTCGCCAGGCACAGCGCCAGCGACTCCGGCGTCGTCACCAGAATGTGCGGCGGCCGCTTCACCATCCGCGCCCGGTCCTTGGCGGGCGTGTCGCCCGTCCGCTGCCCCACCCGCACCGCCAGCTCCCCGCCGCCCTCCGCACTCCCCAGAACCTCCGAAAGCGGCCGAATCAAATTCTTCGTGATGTCCGTCCCCAGCGCCCGCAGCGGCGACACATACACCGTATCAATCCCCTCCTCCAGCGCCCCCGCCTCCTCCCGCCGCAGCAAGTCATCCAGGATCGCAATAAACGCACACAGCGTCTTGCCCGTCCCCGTCGGCGCACACACCAGCGTGTGCCTCCCCGCATGAATCGCCGGCACCGCCAACCGCTGCGGCGCCGAAAATCCCGCAAACTTCCCCGCCCACCACGCGCGCACCCGCCCCGAAAACAAACCCAGCAGGTCCCCGTTCTCTAAGGAAGCTTCCAGTCTCTCAAACTGCACGCGCGCTCCATCGCTCGGTAGGGGGGGTGACACGCCGTTGTCATCTCGTGCTGCCGCCGCAGTATAGCGAAACTCCCCACCCGAATGAAACCCGCACGAAACCCCAGCGGCCATTGCGGATATGATCTCCGCTTCGTGTTTACGATCTTCAGGACGGACAAATGCCTTCGCTCGATCCAGCCTCCGACGTTGCCGCACACACGCAGCCGGCGGTCCGTTCATCCCTGTCGCCTTTTCAGATCTTCGGCCAATACCTCGCCTCCGCGCTGATGGCTTCTCTCGGCATCGGTATCGGTGCGCTCGTGGCTTATCAGTGGACATTCCCCTTGGCACTCATCGGCTGGGCCGCGGGATTGGTCGTTGCCGCAGCCCTCTTCTCTGTGGGTGCTCGTGGCTCCTATGTCTGGGTGGAGATCGTTGATGTCCATATCCGTGCGAAGCACCTCTACACCGGCAGAATCACGACCCGCCCGCTCCCGCGCACGCCGAAGTGCGCACCATGCACTACCCCTTCAACCTCGGCGGCGAGCAGGCAATCGTCGTCGCCGTGCTCGTAAAGCTTGTTGGCCGCATCCGCGGCATCGAAATCATTTTCACAGACAACACAACCCCCATCCGCGTCTACAAAGTCGACCCGGCAATGCGCAACGCCGCAGCTTTCATCGAAACGCTGCTGACCGAAATGGAAGCCCTCGGCGAACTTCAAACTGATTCCCAGCCCGGCGACAACGGACCCATGGTCAAACGCGTCTTGTGGAAGACCCCACCCGGCCCCGCAGCAACCGTCCCGTCACGCTGACAAGCCCCGCCCGCTCATCCCCACCCGAATGAAACCCGCCAGCAGATCCACCGCAAAAAGCCGGCACCTCGGATGGGGCGACCCCAGCCACCCATCGACGATCCCCGCCACCCGCTCATCGTCCGCCAGGTTGATGGTCGACGGCTCGTCGTCGCCTTCCGGGTACTCAAGGTGATAGGGCGTCCCCACGATCTGCGTCGCTCGATGCGGCCGCGCCAGCTCCGCCCGCAGCGCCACGATCAACTCCGCCGTCGCCAGCGGCCGCAGGTCTTCCGTATACACGGGCCGATCGTAACGCGGCGTAAGCAGCCCCCCCATGTCCTTCACATTGCTCAGCACGTACTGACCGCCCAACTGGTCATCCTGCCGCCCCTCGTCCAAACACAACAACAGCCGCTCCCCAGACTCAAATCCCGTCGCATACTCGTTGTAGGTGTCCTCCTCCACCGCCCCCGGCGCTGCCGCTCCTTTGAGCGCCTCCTCCACCGTGAACTCCAGCCGCATCTTCCCCTGCGAACTCCCCCGCGCTGCCATCGCCGCATCCGGCGTAAAACTCACCTTATCCAACCGCACCAGCAGAATCCGCGTGCATCGCACCGCCAGCGAGCCCGCCGTGTCCTCCCCCCGCGCCGCTCCCGCCATCAGCAAACCAAGGCAAACGCCCACCACCCTCCACAGCAGCCCGCCCTGCTTCCCGCGCCTTCTCACACCCATACCCTCGCGCTGCACGCCCGCTCGTTCGCCCGCCCCGCCCCCTCGTGATCCTTCGTCTCTTCGTGTCTTCGTGCTGAACGTCGTGGTTCCCGTCCCCCCACCCTCACCCCTTCGGTATCCGTGGCGAATACCCTTCCGTAAACTGCCGCAGCCACGCCGTATACTCCCGCTCCAACGCCCCCATGTCCCCATTGATATACTTCGCCAGATACACCGGCCCCGCCGCCGCGTTCCAGCGCTCCGTGAAATTCTCAATCTCCGCCGCCGTCACCCCCGTCCCCGCCAGGTTCGCCGTCAACTTCCCGTTGCTCGCATCCGCCAGCAGCCGCGTCAGCCCTGGCTTGTACTTCGGCGAGTTCTGCAGGAACAGCACCAGCGACCACAACTGCGCATAGTACGCATCAATCTGCCGCTGCGGCAGCTTGATCACCCGCCCCGCATGCGTCGTCACCAGGTCCTGAAGCTTCCACAGCCGGTTCTCCCGCACCGCCGCCCGCAACGCCGAAAACCGCCGCAGGTTCTCCGCCGGCTTGAACACCGGGTTCACCCCCTGCCAGTCGATCGCCTCGTTCTGCGTCGCCAGCCCCTCCTCCAGCCAGCTCGGCAGCCGGTCCTTGAACGTATACCACGAGTACTGGTGCCACGCCTCATGCGCAATCACCGACAGCGTCTGCTCCCGACCGATGTCATACCCCGCGAAAACCCCTTCCTGGCAATACCCACCTGCTGAGATTTGCAGATAAATCGGTGCGTTCGATCCCGCCCGCATCCGCGTGTACGTCTCCCACTGGCTGCGCGTCCCGAACACATAGCAGTCCAGCGGCGTCGCCGGATGTCCCTGCGGATTGGCCGCCGCCGCCCGCGCCCACGCCCCCTCCACCACCTTCGCCAGGAGTCGCTGATACAGCCCATCCTGGATCGTCGTGTACACCCGGTAATGCGGCGTCTTGATCACCACCCCCGTATGCGGCCCAAACCCCCATGGCTCCGCCGCCAGCGGCTGCCCCGCCAGGTCCGAAAGCGCCCGGGCATCCCCCGAAAACGTGCTTCCCGCCTGGCATCCCCCCAGCGAAAACGCGAGCAGCCCCGCAGCCACGCCCATGCACAACTGTGGCCAAAAAGAAACGCACCCAGACCGGCGACGCAGCGATGGCACACTTGCTCCTGGACGAAATCCACGCCCCCTCCATGCGGGGCAGGTCCTTTCAGAATAACCAGTTGCATGACGGATTGCGACCCGCACTTCTAACCCTCCCGCCTCCCAAACCCCCATTCTCAAAGCCCTGCACAGGCAATACTTCCGGGAATCCTATCTAACCCATGCAATTTTTTCGTGTCTGCAACGTCAGACCCACAGCGGCCGCAAGTACCACTCCGGCCGCTTATTGGGTGAGTTGCTCGATGGCTCCATCGGCAGCACGACGTGCACTGGCGCTCGGGAGGATGCAACTTTGGGGGGCCTGCCTCGTGAAATCCACAGGACACAAGCTCGACCCGAAATGTTTCGGGAGGGTGAGACATCCAGCCATCCTCGTTTTTCGAAAGGACAGAGGGTATGCGTAAGGTGATGGGATTTTCAGTCGTAGCGATGGCCCTGGCCATGGCCGTCGGCATGTCGACAGCCACCTGGGCTGCTGCCGCGGCTCCCGCCGCGCCGGCAGCAACGGCCACGGGTACCGTGAGCGGTAAAGTCATCAACGAGGATGGAAGTGCCGCCAAGGGCGTCACGGTCACGGCCACGGCCTTCGTCGCTGGCGGTCGCCGCGGCGGTGGAGCCGGTGGCGGTGGCGCAGGCGCCGGTGGTGCAGCTGGCGGCGCCGGTGGCGCTGGCGGCGCGGCCGGTGGCGCAGCTGCCGGTGGCGGGGCCGGTGGTGGCGCCGGTGGCGGCGCTGGCGGCGGCCGCGGCGGTGGCCGTGGCGGCTTCGGCGGAACCCCCCTCGTTCCCGCCGTCACCACCAAGGATGACGGCACCTATACCATCGAAAAAATCCCCGTCGGTGAGATCCGTCTCACCGCCATCAAGGCCCCCGAAGGCGCTGCCGCTGGCGGCGCTGCTGGTGGGGCAGCTGGCGCAGCCGGTGGCGCTGCCGCCGGTGGCGGCGGACAGGGCGGCGGCCGCGGCTTCGGCATGGCCCCCGGCACCCTCATGGCTCGCACCGACCCCCAGACCCCGGTCGTCGTGAAGGCCAACGAAACCGTCAAGGTCGCTGACCTCAAGCTCGCAGCTCCCCCGGCCCGTGGTGGCGGCGGTGGCGGTGGCGGCGGTCGTCGCGGCGGCGGCGGTGGTGGTGGTGGTGGTGGCGCCGGTGGCGCTGCCCAATAAGCCCCCCACATCCCAACCCACAAAACCCGAGGGGCCGCATCACCTGCGGCCCCTCGCTCTTTTTTGCCCCGCTTCCCGCTGCCCCCTCACGCCGCCCCTTCGCCCATCCGCCTCCGCCACGTCCCCGCCAGACGCTTCGCCAGCCCCTCGATATACGTCCGTCCCTTCTCCCCCTCCTCCAGCATCCCCGCCAAATGCCCCGGCACCCCCGCACTCCCCAGGTGCGCCCCGCTGATCGCCCCCGTCATCGCCATCAACGTGTCCGTATCCCCGCCCAGCGCCAACGCCCGCCCCAGCGCCGTCACATACGAATCCGGTGCGATCGCAAAGCACGTGATGCTCGTCACCACCGACCGGTGTGCCGCCATCCCGCTCTCCAGCAGCCCCAGTCCGTCCCGCGCCGTCAACCGCGATGCCGTTCGCAGCAACCACTGGTACTCATCCAGCGTCGCCCGATCGTACAACCCGCCCCACAACCGGTCCGCATCCCCCGCTTCCCCGCGCGCCGCGATCGCCACCGCCGTCGCCAGCAACTGCGCCCCCTCCACCCCCAGCGGGTGCCGATGCGTCACCACCGCCGATTTCCCCGCCTCTTCCCACACCCGATCCAGGTCCTCATGAAAAAACAACCCCACCGGCCCCGCCCGCATCGCCCCTCCGTTCCCATACGATCCCCCGGGAAACACGTTCGCCGCCACCGCCCGCCAGTCCTCCCCGAACCGCACCGCTTCCAGCAGTTTCCGCGCCCCGGGCCCATACCCGCGCTTCGGATCATACGCCGCCGCAAACGCCTGGATCAGCCCCTCCTCGTCCCCCGCCGTCCCGCCCTCGCACAAAACCTCCGCCAGCACCACCGCCATCTGCGTGTCGTCGGTGTAATACAGCGTCTCCACCGGCGGCTTCGCCACGATCTCCGACGCACGTCCAAATTGCTGCAGCACCAGATCCCCCGGCATCCCCTCAAACGGCGCCCCGACGCCATCCCCCACCGCCTGCCCCAGCAGCGATCCCAGAAACCGGTCCTCCACCGTCAGCCCGGGTTGCCCGCCCGCCATCGCCTCCTCCTGCTCTCCCCCTCACTCCACGTTCTGCACCTGTTCCTTGATCCGATCGATCGCGCTCTTGATGTCCACCGTCAACCGCGCGATCGCCGCGTCGTTCGCCTTCGATGCGATCGTGTTCGCCTCCCGCAGCATCTCCTGCGAGATGAAATCCAGCTTTCGCCCCGCCTGGTCCTCACGCTCGCACACGTTCACAAACTGTTCCAAGTGCCCCCCCAGCCGCGAGATCTCCTCCGAGATGTCCGCCCGGTCCGCGAACAGCGCCACTTCCTTCAGCAGGTCCTGGTCCGACAGCGACAGCTTCGCCTCGCTCACCATCTGGTTCACGCGCGTCTTCAACTTCTCGTGATACGCCCGCACCACCTGCGGCGCCATCGTCGCAATCTTCTCCAGCGACGTGCGGATCACCTCCAGGTGCTTCTGCAGATCCGCCCACAACGCCGCCCCCTCGCGCTTCCGCATCTCGTTCAAATGCCCCAGCGCCCCCTTTGCCAGCCCCATCACCAGCGCCTGGTGCGTCGCCAGGTAATCCGCTTCCTCCCCCGCCTCCACCACCCCCGGCAGCGCCAGCAGCCCCGCCAGGTCCACATGCGTCGGCCGGTTCAAATGCTGCGCCAGCGACTCGATCTGGTCCACGTACGTCTTCAGCACCGCCGCGTTGATCGAGATCGACGCCGTCGAAAGCTGGTCCTTCACCGACACCGCCAGCACCAGCGAGCCCCGCCCGATCGTCTCGCGCAGCGTCCGGTCAATCTCCGGCTCCAGGTTTGCCAGCTTGTCCGGCAGCTTGATCACCGCCTTGAAAAAACGGTTGTTCACCGAGCGGATTTCCACCGTGCACGCGATCCCGTGATCGTCGGCCGCGGCAGAACCGAAGCCGGTCATGCTCTTGATCATCAAAAAGTGCTCCGGGTGCTTGCTGGGAAACCCACGCCGCGAAAACTCACCGCGCCGGCGCTGAAGCCGGTCCGCTCGCCGCCGGCGCTGCAGGCGCCACCGGCGTCGTCATCGTCGGGGAAATGCCCGGTGCCGGCATGGACGTCGCCGCGCCGCCAGGCCCTGCCGTTCCCGCCGGTGCCGTGGACGGCGTCAACGGACGAATCGACGGCGCCGCGCTGCCAGGAATGCCCGACCCCGGCGCTTCCACGTTGATCGCCGGCGCCGTGCTCGTGGCCACCGGCGCCGGCGCCTCCGCCGCCGCCGTGATCGTCTGCTGGTGACCGTGGAACGCATAGTTCAATCCCACCGCCAGCAGCATGAACACCACGAACAACACCACCGTGATCGTCGTGAACACGTCCCCCGTCTTCGTGCCGAACGCCGACCCGCCGCCCCCGCCGGCGCCAAACGCCCCCGCCAGGCCCCCGCCCCGGCCCCGCTGCACCAGGATCACCAGGATCAGGAGCACCGCCACCGCCATGAAGGTAACTGTCAGAAAAGTGATCATGCAATTCCGGGATAAAAGGTTCAGTGTTTCCGTGCGGCCGCCGCGAGGATGCCCGCAAATTCTTCCGCTTTCAGCGCCGCCCCGCCCACCAGCGCCCCATCCACGTCCGGCTGCCCCAACAGCTCCGCCGCGTTCGACGCCTTCACCGATCCGCCATACTGGATCCGAATCGAATCCGCCGTCGCCTGGTCAAACAACCCCGCCAGTTCCTTCCGCACAAACGCATGCACTTCCTGTGCCTGCTCCTTGGTCGCGTTCAAGCCCGTCCCGATCGCCCACACCGGCTCATACGCAATCACCAGCTGCCCCGCCTTGCTCTTGTCCACCCCCTTCAATCCCTCCACCAGCTGCGTCTTGCACACATCAAACGTCTTGTTCGCCTGACGCTCTTCCAGCTTCTCCCCCACGCACAAAATCGCCGTCATCCCCGCCGCCAGCACGCTGTGCAGCTTCTTGTTCAACAGCCCGTCGGTTTCCCCGATCACGTGCCGCCGCTCCGAGTGCCCCACCAGCACATACTTCACCTTCAGATCCGCCAGCATCGCCGTCGAAATCTCCCCCGTGAACGCCCCGTTCTTCTCGAAGTACACATCCTGCGCCCCGATCCCCACCGCCGTTTCCTTCACCGCGCCCGCCACCGCATCGATATACACGAACGGCGGAATGATCCCCACCTCCACCCCGCCAAACTCCCGCGCCTTCTCCGCCACCGCCCCGGCCAGCGCAAGCGCCTCCGCCCGATTCAAATTCATCTTCCAATTACCGGCGACAAAAGGCTTACGCATCGTTCAGGATCGCTCCAAACAGTGAAGGGGGATAGACCCTTCATTATGACGATTGGGGGGCCAAAAGGAAAGCCACGCGGCCCCTGCACCTGCATACCCGTCGCCCCGTGATGATCACCCACGAAGGTTCCACGCCCATGACCCTCGCAGAAACCTACAAAATGACCGCAGACCCATACCTGCAACTCCGCGAAGACCCCCCGGCGTCCGCCTCGAACTCGTCGATGGCGAAATCATCGTGAGCCCGAGTCCGACCCTCGAGTATCCCTACACGCTTTCGCAACTCCTGCTGACACCGATCACATCCTCACTCCGTTCACCGTCCGTCGTCTGGGTGTTTATTTCTTCACCCGAAAGCGCATGAAGCTTCTTGGCCGGGGCCCCTCGCCATGCTCCGATCTGGCGTGGAGGTCATCAGCCCCGGGCAGTGAACGAACCGACCGTGCCGCCCTCCGAAGGGCTGGAAATACCCCTGGCCAAACGGTGGTGGCCGCTGCAGTAGATTTCCCCCCTCCCCCCTCAAAACACATTGTGCCCCATCGACGCCGCCGAAGTCTGCCGCGACGACACCCCGCCCGTCGAATCGAACGTCCGCCCCAGCACGCCCGCGATCGCATGCAGATGCTTCATCAGCTCCGCAAACGTGTCCGGCAACAGCGCCTGCGGGCCGTCGCACATCGCCTTCGCCGGGTTGTCATGACACTCCACCATGATTCCGTCCGCCCCCGCCGCAATCGCCGCCCGCGCCAGCGCCGGCACATACTGCCGATCGCCCGCCGCATGGCTCGGATCCACGATCACCGGCAGATGGCTCAACTGCTTCGCCACCGGCACCGCTGAAATATCCAGCGTGTACCGCAGCGACTGCTCAAATGTCTTGATCCCGCGCTCGCACAAGATCACCTGCCGGTTCCCCTGCGAAAGCACATACTCCGCCGACATCAGCCACTCCCCGATCGACCCCGCCAGCCCGCGCTTCAGCACCACCGGCTTGCGCGTCCGACCCACCTCGAACAACAGGTTGAAATTCTGCATGTTCCGCGCGCCGATCTGAAAAATATCCGTGTACTTCTCGATCACCGACACGTGCCGCGTGTCCATCACTTCCGTGATCACCGGCATGTTGTTCTCACGCCCCGCATCCCGCAGCCACTTCAACGCATCCTCCCCGTGCCCCTGGAACGAATACGGACTCGTCCGCGGCTTGTACGCCCCGCCACGCAGCACCGTCGCCCCCGCCTGCCGAACCTCCCGCGCCAGTTGAAACACCATCGCTTCATCTTCCGCCGCGCACGGACCCGCGATCGCCACGCAATGCTCTCCGCCCACCTTCACCACCCCCGACTGCGGACACGGTATCTCGATCACCGTGTCTTCCTTGTGAAACTCCCGGCTGGCGAGCTTGTAAGGCTTCATGATCGGCAGCACCTGCTCCACCCCCGTGATCGCCTTCAGGTGCTCCGGATCCACCTTCACTTCCTCGCCCACCACCCCAATCACCGTCCGAAACTGCCCCCGCGACAAATGCGCCTGCAACCCCAGCGCCTCGATCTGCGAAACAATGTCCTTCACAAGAGCGTCCGTGGCTTCCGGCTTCAAAATGACGATCATGCAACACCGTGGCTAAAGGGGAATCAGCAAAACAAAAAGTCGAATGGGCCATTATGCGGCATCCACCCCACCAATTCCACCCCCGCATTTCCCTCAGCGCGACAAACGCCTTACTCCCCCCCGCAAAAAAAGCCCCGTGTCCGCCACGCCGCGGGCTAATGGGCCCCCTATCGCAATCGCCACCCTCGTCCCAACGCCAAAGCAACTCAGCATGAGCACCCCCGCACTCCTCCGTTAAAATGACACACCATCGCCGCACGGAGACCACCCATGCCAACGCCCCGCCCCGCAGTCCTTACCATCATGCTCCTCACCACCCCACTCCTCGCCGCACCCCCAGAGCCCGCCACCAAGCCGGCCGCCGACGCCCAGGCCGCCGAATATCTCGACAAGGCCGCTTCCCTCCTCCCCAAGACCGCCGGACCGGAAGACGCCGTTGCTCATGCCGCCGCTCTCCAATCGATGGTGCACGCCTACCTCTATCTGCACGATTTCCACCTTGCCAAACAAGCCGCCTCACAAATAGAAACGCCCTTCGTTCAGGCCATGGAACTGGTCAACATCGCCACCGCCCAAAACGCCGCCGGCGATCGCGCCGCCGCCCGCGAGACCTTCCGCGCCGCCGCCGTCCCGCTCGTCCCCAAAGGCCCCTCTCCGATGACCGTGCCGATTGCCGCCGCACAAGCCAGATCCGGCGATCTCGAAAGCGCCCGCGCCGCCCTCGCCGCCGCCACCGAGCCCACGGACAAGGCCTGGATCGCCGCCGCCATCGCCCGCGCTCTTGCCCAAGCCGGCCGAAAGAAGGAAGCCCTGGCCGCCATCGACGAGGCCTCCCACAACCTCGCCGCCGCGCCAGCCATTGCGCCTGCGACCATGGATCTCGCCGCCGCCAGGCTCTCGTCGGTGATCTCGATGCTGCCCGCAAATCCATCAACAGCAATCCCGATCTTTCCCAGCGCGCCTCGATATGGCTGTCGATCGCCATTCCCGTGGACCCGCTCACACCGCCACCTGACAGGGCCAGCCGCCTCGCCGTTCTCGCCGAAGCCCGGCAGGCCGCGGAAGCCACGGGCGAAGACGATCGCTCGATGCGCATCTGGCTCTTGGCGACCATCAGGGGCAACTTCGCCCGCGCAGGCGACCGCGACGCCGCCCGCAAACTCCTGCCGCTCATCACCGGGAGCCTCGATCATCCGGCCGCCGCCGATGCCCCTGCTCAGAATCCCGCCACCGATTGGGCCCGCCTCGCCATCGCCCAGCGCGCCGCGGGCGACCCCGTCGCCTACCAGGCCAGCGCCGACAAGGCGCTGGAATTGCTGACTCAGAGTGCCGCAGGAATCAACCGCGCCTACGCCGCATGGTCCGTCGCCTCGACGCTCGGACTCGGCGGCACCGCCAAAGACGCTGCCCTCGCCATCCAAACTGCCCTCAACAACCCCGCCGCCGACCTCGACCAACTCGCCTGGGCCAGCCACACCGCCCACGCCCTCGCACTCGGCCAGGGGTCCGATGCGGACTACGCCTGGATCGAAAAACTCCCCAGCCCCACCTATCGCGCTGCCGCGTGCGCCGCCGTCGCCGAAGCCTCCCTGCAACCCCCTCCCCACCCCTTCTCCCTCCCCTATCCCTGATCGTGAAAACCCCCTTTCGTGTACTTCGTGTCCTTCGCTGCCATTGACCCGTCGTCGTCACCGTCGTCCTTCGTGACCCTTCACCCCTTCGGGCCTTCGTGCTGATCGTGCCTTCGTGCTGAATCCCGAACAACCAAACACCCCATTTGCGTCGCCCCGCCCCCCTCCGTTATACTGCCCGGCTCGATTCACTGAACCTAAAAACTCACCGGAGTTTCAACCATGTCCCTCGACCGCAGCCTCAAAGGCAAGTCCACCCTCGAACGCCACCGCAACGTGCTTCGCCGCT
>JBEHXY010000025.1:0-18553 GCA_048498455.1 Planctomycetota bacterium
GCAAATCCAGGAATCCCCACCGCGAAGCCATCACCGGCCGCACCGGCAAAGAAATCCTGTAGCCCCCCCGATTTAGCCGCTGCCCTCGGGGCGGCGCGCTCCCGCACCCCATCTGTCCGACCCTCTTGACCGAGAACCCGCGTGGCACGACACACCTACTTCCCCGACCGTGGCGACCTCGTGCACCTCAATTTCTCCCCCGCCTCCCGTCACGAACTCGCCGACCGCCATTACGCCCTCGTCCTCTCCACCGCCTCTTTCGCCAGAACCACCGGCTTTGCCCTCGTCTGCCCCATCACCTCCAATACCTCCCCCTGGCCCTTCGATGTATTCCTTGCCGCAGGTCACCTCCCTCCCAAGCAGGGCAAAGCCGTTCCCAGCGTGATCATGACTGACCAACTCAAGAGCATCGATTTCCGCGACCGCGAGTGTGAATTTGTCACCAGAGCCCCCGACGAAGTCCTCGACGACGCCCTCGCCAAGGTCCGCGCCATTATCGACTCCGACGATCCCGTCGACGAACTCTCCAATCAGTAGTCCCCGCACCATTCCGCCCAGCCGCCCCAAGCTTATCCCCACATAACCCCGCTTACCCTTACTTATCCGCGCATAACTCGCAAAAATTCGCGCAAAAACGCGGGTCACCCCCATTTCCGGCCCAAAAACGCAGGTCAACCCCCTCAAAATCTCCAAAAACGACCCCATTTTTTCCCCACTTTCACCCCATCCCCAACCCCCACCTCCACTTACGTCAAAGCCCCTCCCCGCACATATCCCCAAACGCCCCGGCATTGACACCGCGCCCCACCCCTCTGTACACTCTCCGATCTTCGCACTCCCGGTCCCGGCATCGTGTCGGCCCTGAGTGCAGCGACGACCGACTCCCTCACCGGAGTCCCCCGCGGCTTTAACCCCCCGGGCGGCGCATCCAAGTGAACACCGGCTCCGCCGCGACCTTCCCCCGCGGCGACCACCTTCCGAGAGAGGACTCTGCCATGGCCGCTGGCCCCCACGAACGCATCCGTATCCGCATGGAAGCCTACGATCACCGCGCCCTCGACTCTTCCGCCAAGGAAATCGTCGACCACGCCAAACGCACCAGCGCCAAGGTCCGCGGGCCCATCCCCCTCCCCACCCGCATCGAAAAGTTCACCGTCCTCCGCTCGCCCCACATCGACAAGAAGAGCCGGGAACAGTTCGAAATCCGCACCCACAAACGCGTCATCGACATCCTCGAACCCACCCCGCGCACGATCGAAGCCCTCAACCGCCTCGTCGTCCCCGCCGGCGTGTTCGTCAAAATTAAGGCCTAAATCGCCTCCCCCCAAGAACGCAATCCCCAGCAGCCCTGCCCAAGGCGGGGCTGCTTCCTTTTTGCCCCACCCCGGACGCCCCCGCCCGCTATTCACCCCCAACCCCCCCTGCCTCCGGCGGAAACGCCACATGAATCTCCTCCCCAAACAGCGCCCCGCCCACCACCGTCGGCGTCACCTCGGGCTTCGCAGAAGCTTTCAACAGCAGCCGACCATTGACCCGCACAAACGTCGTCCCCGCCGCATAACTTCCCGGCACCACCACCGCGTACACCGCCTCCTGCAATCCCTTGAACACAAACGCCCCCTCCGCGTCCGTCGTCACTTGAAAGTTGCCGGGCACCGCCTTCTCCCCCGGCGTCAGAAAAAGCGCCTTCCCCGCCGCCGGCTTGCCCGTCGTGTCATCAAACAAGGTCCCCCGCGCCTCCAGCCCCTTCTTCAACTGCACCCTCGCCACCGCCGACGCCTCCTTCAGCGGCCGCACCATCCAGCCCTGTGTCTTGTCCGTCGGCGACACCACAAACCGCCACTCCCCGGGCAACGTGAAATCCACCCCTTTGAAGGAAAACCTTCCCGCGTCGTCCGTTGAGGCCACGAAGTACATGCTGCACTCCACGTATCCCAAACTCACCTCCGCCTTCGCCTGGGGCTTCCCATTCGGCGCGAGCACCACCCCCGCTACGTCCGTTCCGCGCTTCACCACAAAGTCCACCACCTGCTCCTCCCCCGCCTTTTCCACCTTCACCTCCCGCGTTGCCGACAACCGCGCCCCACCGCCTATCGCCGTCAGCCGATACGTTCCCCCCACGGGCAGCGCCGGCAGCACATAGTGCCCATCTGCCTCAATCGGGCCCGCGGGCACATCCAAAAAGTGCTCCCGCGGATATCCCTCCGGCCTCGCCGCCACGGTGACCATCACCCCATGCCCCGCCCCCAGAAGCGCCCCCTCCTCCCCCTTCACCACCCCCTTCACCCGCCCCGCCGGCGACGCCAGCAGGTGCACCGCCCCTTCCCCGGCCTGCACTTCCCGCAGCGACAACCGCTCCACCCAATACCCCGGCACATCAAAAAACAACCCCTGATCCGACCAGATCGTCGCTCCTGCAGGCACCTCCAGACGTCCTCTCCCGCCCTCCAGCGCCACGACCCGCGCCTGCACACCTCCCTGCGGCAGCGAAAACGACAATCGCAAACTCCCCCCCTTCACCCCCTCGGCCCCATCCAGCACCACCTCCACCGGCCGCATATCCTGCCCCCGCACCAGCCCCGCCCCCGCAAGAACCATCACCGCCACCCCCGACCCGATCCACCGCTGCGCCATTCCCATAGGCACCTCCCTCGCCCGTCGCCCCACCACTTTCCTTCATCTCGGCCAAAACACAATAAAATTCCGGCCCCGCGGCCCTTCACCGCCCGGAGCCTCCGGCCCCAACCCCCATCTTCGTGTCTCTGTGCCTCCGTGCAAAACCGCCCGAAACCCTGCAATACAAAGCCAATTCGACGCAATTCCTGTTGACACCCACATCCTGCTTCGTTAAAGTAGCCGATCTGCACCCGATTTTGTCCGTGTCATACGCGCTTTATCGCTGCAGAAATGACGTCTTCTGACGTCGGCATCAACAACTGGTTTTTCTTCGGATCGCCCAACCTGAGTGATCCCGACCGGGCCTGAAACGGCGAGGTCTCCTCCCCTCCTCTTCCTCCTTTGGAAGCTGCGACGGTGGACGCGAGATCCTAATCATCGCCTATTACGGGTCCCGGTTCCAAAGCCGGTAACGTCCAACGCAAGGTGCGACGGACAGGACCGGACGGGATATCGCGGTGAACCTGACACCCTTCTTCGCTGAAGGGATACGGGTTCAGATGAGGCCGCCGGAGAGTGAGGAATGCCATGAGCGAAAGTGGTACCGCATCTATTGCTGCACTTCTCGGCCGCAAGGTCGGAATGACCCGCGTCTACGACGAAAAGGGAACCATCGTTCCCGTCACCGTCGTCCAGGCCGGTCCCTGCGTCGTCACCCAGGTCAAATCGGAAGACGGTGCCGATGGCTACAACGCCATCCAGCTCGGCTACGAAGACATCAAGGAACGCCGCTCCACCAAGCCCCTCGTTGGCCACTGCAAAAAGACCGGCCAGACCTCCCCCAAACGCTTCTTCCGCGAAGTCCGCCTCAAGGCCAAGACCGGCCTCGCCGCCGGAGCCACCCTCGATGTCGCCATCTTCGACGTGATCAAGTACGTCGACGTCACCGGCATCTCCAAGGGCAAAGGCTTCCAGGGCGTCATGAAACGCTGGAACTTCGGCGGCCAGCCCGCCTCCCACGGCACCGAACGTAAACACCGCTCTCCCGGCGGCATCGGCGGTGGCCAGGGCACCCGCGGTCACGGCCGCGCGATCAAGAAGGGCAAAAAGATGGCCGGCCACCTCGGCGACGAGCGCTGCACCACCCGCAACCTCCTCCTCGTCGGCGTCGACAAGGAAAAGCACCTGCTGCTCATCAAGGGCACGCTGCCGGGCGC
Organism: Planctomycetota bacterium; assembly: GCA_048498455.1. Lineage (GTDB taxonomy): Bacteria > Planctomycetota > Phycisphaerae > WQYP01 > WQYP01 > CALCHA01. Next base: position 3,834 of record JBEHXY010000025.1, read on the forward strand.
CAATGGCGAACTCGTCTTCGTCCGCCAGGCCAAAACCATCATCAACAACACCAAGTAAATCGACGCTGCGAAACCTTACTCCGAACTACGGATTAAAGTCATGATTGAAGTTCCCGTCCTCAATATCTCCGGCCAGGAAGTTGGCAAGTTCCAGGTCGACGAAGCCCTCCTGGGCACCACCGTCCGCCCGGCCCTCCTCAAGCAGGCGCTGGTCCGCCATCACGCCAACCAGCGCCAGGGCACCGTCAAAACCAAGTCCCGCGCCGAAGTCGAAGGCTCCACCAAGAAGCTTTATGCCCAGAAGCACACCGGCAACGCCCGCCGCGGCAACATCCGCACCAACGTCATGAAGGGCGGCGGCAACGCTTTCGCCAAGGCCCCCCGCGAGTTCCGCCAGGACATGCCCCTCAAACAACGCCGCCTCGCCCGCAACAACGCCATCCTCTCCAAGATCCTTTCCAACACCCTCGTGCTCCTCGACGGCCTGACCCTCCCGGCCCTCAAGACCAAGGAAGTCGTCAAGGTTCTCGCCGCCGTCAAGGCCAACCGCTCCGTCCTCATCGCCACCGACGGCCTCGACCAGAACTTCTACCGCTCCGCCCGCAACATCGAAAAGACCCTCATCAAGCCCGCGGCGGAAGTCAACGCCTACGACGTGCTCTCGAAACGCACCATGATCATCACCAAGGCGGCTTTCGAAAACGTCCTCAACGCCACCAAGAACAACAGCAAATCGGCCGAAGCCAACGGATAAAGACACCGGCAGCTTCGGCCGCCCTGTTTCCGGACAAAGCCTTAAGGAAACGCCATGCAACTCCACGAAACCGAAATCATCAAGGCCCCGGTGGTCTCCGAAAAGTCCACCTTCCAGGCCTCCGCCCGCAACGCTTACACCTTTGAAGTCGACAAGAAGGCTTCCAAGGAAGAGATCAAGGGCGCCATCGAAAAACTCTACAACGTCAAGGTCACCGACGTCCGCACGGTCAACGTCGCCGGAAAGCCCCGGCGCACCAAGACCGGCTTCAAAACCACCCCGGAGTGGAAGAAGGCCATCATCACCCTCCACCCCGACAACAAGATCGACCTCTTCTAACACGTGGCGGACGGCCCCCCTGGAACGTCACTTCAGGACTCAGAACTCAGGACTTTTGTCATGCCGATCAAAACCTACAAACCGACCTCCGCCGGCCGCCGCTTCTCCAGCGTCAACGCCTACGCCGAGCTCACCACGGACAAGCCCGAAAAGAGCCTCATCGAACGCCGCAAGAAAACCGGCGGTCGCAACCACACCGGCTGGATCACCTGCCGCCACATCGGCGGCGGCAACAAGCAGTTCTACCGCAAGATCGACTTCAAGCGCAACAAGGATGGCGTCAAGGCCACCATCAAGTCGGTCGAGTATGATCCCAACCGCTCGGTCTTCATCTCGCTCGTCGAATACGCCGACGGCGACAAGCGCTACATCCTCGCCCCCCAGGGCCTCAAGGTCGGCGACGTCATCGAGTCGGGCACCAACGCCGACATCGAAAAGACCGTCGGCAACGCGATGACCCTGGAAATCTGCCCCGTCGGTTCCGAAATCCACAACATCGAAATGGTCCCCGGCCAGGGCGGCAAGCTCTGTCGTTCCGCCGGCGGCGTCGCTCGCCTGATCGGTAAGGATGCCGGTTTCGCCACCATCCAGCTCCCCTCCGGCGAAGTCCGCCAGATCCACTGGAAGTGCCGGGCCACCATCGGCGCCCTGGGCAACGGCGACTGGATCAACATCCGCTGGGGCAAGGCCGGCCGCACCCGTCACCGCGGCATCCGCCCGACGGTTCGTGGCGTGGCCCAGAACCCCGTCTCCCACCCGCTCGGTGGTGGTGAAGGGCGTTCCGGTGGTGGTCGTCACCCCGTCTCCAAGTGGGGCGTTCCCGCCAAGGGCGGCAAGACCCGCAACCCGCGCAAGAATTCCGGCAACAAGATCATCCGCCGCCGCATGACCGTCCGCTACGGCGAGTCCGTCATCAAGCGTAAGTAAACTCGATTTCGTCACTCTCGAAACTCGACACCTGAAACTGGAAACCCAATCATGAGCCGTAGCACGAAAAAAGGCCCCTTTGTCGCGGAATTCCTTCTCAAGAAGGTCAACGAGCTCAACGCTCGCCGCACCAAGACGCCGATCAAAACCTGGTCCCGTTCCAGCACCATCATCCCCGACTTCGTCGGCCACACTTTCGAAGTCCACAACGGCAAGGACTTCAAGCGGGTCTTCGTCACCGAGGACATGGTCGGCCACAAGCTCGGCGAGTTCTCCTTCACCCGCACCTTCAAAGGCCACACCATGGCCAAGAAGGAAGAGGCCAAGTAACAGCCCAGCTAACACCCCGTGGCGGTCTTTGACCGTCACGCACCCACGAGGATTGTCATGGCATACGTTTCGAAATGGCGCTTCGCCCGCATCACCGCCCGCAAAGCACGCCTGCTCACCGACCTGATCCGCAACAAGCCGGTCGATGAAGCGCTCGACCTGCTGAAGTTCAACAAGAAGCGCGGCGCCATCATGGTCGCCAAGGTGCTCAAGAGCGCCATCGCCAACGCCGACGCCAAGGAAGCTGACACCGAGACCCTCTTCGTCTCGAAGTCCTTCTGTGATGACGGCCCGATCATGAAGCGCTTCCAGCCCAAGGATCGCGGCAAGAGCTTCTCGATCTTCAAACGCCTCTGCCACATCACCATCGAGGTGGAAGAGGGCACGCCGAAGTTGACCAAGGCCCAGCAGCGGAAAGTCACCATCCGCAGCGAACGCCTCGCCAGGAAACCCAAGGCCGGCACCAAAACCGAAACCGCCGCCGCTGAAAGCAAGTAACACCACCCGGCGCGGCCAACGCCGCCGCCTGCTCTCTAAGAGGTCACCATGGGTCAGAAGATTCATCCCAACGGATTCCGGGTCGGCGTCACCGAAGGCTGGAACAGCCGCTGGTTCGCCCCCAAGAAGCTCTTCGGCGAACTGCTCGTCGAAGACCAGAAGATCCGCGAATACGTGGACAACAAGCTCAACCGCCAGCCGCCCTACGCCGCGGTCGCCAAGGTGGAGATCGAGCGGACCCGTGAAGAGCTCAAGGTGCTGCTGCACACCGCCCGTCCGGGCGTGGTGATCGGTCCCAAGGGGGCGGAAGTGGACAAGCTCCGCAACCAGCTCGAAGACCTCACCGGCCGCAAGGTCAAGGTCGAGATCGCCGAGATCGGCCGCCCCGACCTCAACGGCCAGCTGATGGCCGAGTCGATCGCCGAGCAGCTCAAGAAGCGCTCCGCCTTCCGCCGCGTTTTGAAGCAGAAGGCCGACGCCGCCAAGAACGCCGGCGCCAAGGGCATCAAGATTCAGATTTCCGGCCGCATCGGCGGGGCGGAAATCGCCCGCGTCGAAAAGATGATCAGCGGCTCGATCCCCCTGCACACCCTGCAGGCGAACATCAGCTACGGACAGGTCCACTGCCGCACGCCCTATGGCGTCATCGGCATCAAGTGCTGGATCTACCAGGGCACCTACGCTGAAACCGACGCCCAGGCCGCGGTGGCCGGCAGCAATCAACCCCGTCGTCCCCGTCGGCGGTAACCCAGGTTTCGAGTTTCGAGGGTCGAGTTTCAGGAAATGGAACTCGAGCCTCTTGAAACTCGACACTTGAAACTCGAAACTCAGGAGTTCTCAAATGGCGATGATGCCATCTCGCGTCAAGTGGCGCAAACAACAACGCGGTGTCATGAAGGGCAACGCCACCCGCGGCAACAAGGTGTCCTTCGGCGAGTACGCCATCCAGTCGCTCGAGCCCGGCCGCATCAACGGCCGCCAGATCGAAGCCGGTCGTATGGCCTGCTCCCACTACCTCGCCCGGGAAGGCCGCGTCTACATCCGCATCTTCCCGCACAAGAGCTTCTCGAAGAAGCCGCTGGAAACCCGAATGGGCACCGGCAAGGGCGAACCGGAGTTCTGGGCAGCGGAAGTGAAGCCCGGGACCATCCTGTTTGAGATCGCCGGTGTGGATGAGACGGTCGCCCGTCGCGCCTTTGCCCGCGTCGCCTACAAGATGCCGGTGCGCTGCCGTTTCGTGAAACGCCGCCACACGCTGTAACCCGCTGCAAGATTCGCAAAAACCGCGTCTTCGGACCCCGATCGCAGGACTATAATCATGGCCACCGAAACAGTTAAAGAGTTCCGCGGAATGCCCGCCGATCAGCTTCAGGCCCGCGCCGAAGAGCTGCGGCAGGAACTCTTCAAGCTCCGCACCGGAGCCTCGACCGAGAAGGTGAAAGACACTTCCCGGCTGCAGAAGATCAAGAAAGACATCGCCCGGATCCTCACGATCCTCGGCGAAAATGAACGCAAGAACCAGACCTCCAAGGCCCAGGCGTAAGCAGGAAAAGATATGACCACCGCAACCGCACCCGCCACCGAAGCCAAGAACCGCAAGCTGCGTGCACGCCTCATCGGCATGGTCACCAGCGACAAGGTCAGCAAGACCCGCAAGGTCGTCTTCGAATACCTCGCGCGCCACGCCAAGTACAACAAGTACGTCAAGCGCCAGACCGTCCTTCACGTCCATGACGAAAAGAACGAGTCCCGCGTCGGCGACCAGGTCGAGGTGATGAGCTGCCGGCCCATCTCCAAGACCAAGACTTATCGCCTCGTGCGGATCGTGGTGAAGGGCACCCAGATCGACACCTCCATCCTGGAAGGCGAAGCCTCCAAGATGTTCCAGAAGAAGAAAGAGGAAGCCGCGGCCGCCGCTGCCTCCTCCGAAAACAAGCAATAAACCAGCCGGTAGGTGGCGGCCGGGATCTCCCGGACGTGAGCACTCACCACTGACCACGAAGGACTTGCCATGATTCAGCAGCAGACCCGACTCGATATCGCCGACAACACCGGCGCCAAAACCGCGATGTGCATCAAGGTGCTCGGTGGTTCGACCGCCCGCGGCAAGTTCACCCGCAAGGTCGCCGCGGTCGGCGATCTCATCGTCGTGGCCGTCAAGACCGCCACTCCCAACGGCGACGTGAAGCTCCACGATGTGGCCAAGGCCATCATCGTCCGCACCCGCCAGCCGATCCGCCGGTCCGACGGCTCGTATGTCCGCTTTGACCGCAACGCCGCCGTCATCGTGGACGCCGACGGCAATCCCCGCGGCACCCGTATCTTCGGCGCCGTGGCCCGCGAACTCCGCGAAAAGAACCACATGAAGATCGTCTCGTTGGCTTCGGAAGTCGTCTAAAACGGAGTTTCCAGTTTCAGGTTTCAAGTTTCGAGTGAAACGGAAACCGACGGACTGGAGACTTAAAACTCGAAACTCAAAACTGGAAACTCGTCATGGCCGCCAGAATCAAAAAAGATGACATCGTGTACGTCCGCTCGGGCACGAACAAGAAGAAGACCGGCAAGGTCCTCCGCATCATCAACGACACCGTCATCGTCGAAGGCGTCAACGTGAAGTGGAAGCACCTCAAGCCCACGCAGAACGCTCCCAAGGGCGGCCGCATCCAGAAGGAAGCGCCGATCCATATCTCCAAGGTGCAGCCCGTGGATCCCAAGACCGGCAAGGGCACCCGCGTGAAATTCAAAACCGAAAACGGCGAGAAGCACCGCATCGCCGCCAAGACCGGCACCGACCTGGGCCTCGTCTCGAAGGACTGACGCCCCGCCCCGGGTCCGCCGGGAACCAGAAAACCGCTAACGCCGCTCGCAACCAAGACCAGCTTGGGGACTGAGCAAAGGAATCAGAATCATGGCCAAAGACAAAGACGAAAAGAAACAGGACAAGAAGCCGACCCGCACGCCCGAGCAGATCGAGGCGGAGAAGGCGGCCAAGGTCGCCAAGAAGGCCGAGATGGCCGCCAAGGCCAAGGAAGCCGTCTCCGGCGGCGCCAAGTCCGACGCTGACGCTTCCAAGGAAGAAGGCGCTGCGGCCAAGGGCAAGGCCAAGGGCGGCACGGGCAAGCGGAAGGAAGAGGGCGGCGAAGCCCTCAGCTTCCCCCAGGGCTACACCCCGCGTCTGAAGAAGCGCTACGAAACCGAAATCGCCCCCGCGCTCATGGGCGAGCTGAACATCAAGAACAAGATGGCCCTCCCGAAGATCGAGAAGGTCGTGATCTCCATGGGCCTCGGCAAAGCGATCGCCGAACGTCCCCGCCTCGAAGCCGCGGTCAAGGAACTCACCGCCATCGCGGGCCAGAAGGCCGTGATCTGCAAAGCCAAGAAGTCGGTCTCGAACTTCAAGCTCCGTGAAGGCATGGAAATCGGCGCCAAGGTGACCCTCCGCGGCAACCGCATGTGGGAATTCCTGGACCGCCTGATCATCCTGGCCATCCCCCGCGTGAAGGATTTCCGCGGCCTCAATCCGCGTGGCTTCGATGGCCGCGGCAACTACAACATGGGCCTCGCGGAACAGACCGTGTTCCCCGAAGTCGATGCCGCCAACATGACTTTCCAGCAGGGCATGAACATCACGATCGTCACCAACTCCGGCGACAACAAGGCGGGCTTTGCCCTCCTGAAGCACCTGGGCATGCCCTTCCGCCAGGAAGAAGCCAACGCCAAGAAGGCCGGATAAGCACACCGGATAACCCGAACCGTCACCCAGCACTCAGGACTCAGAACTCAGGACTACAAACATGGCCACCACCGCTTGGAATGTTCGCCACAAGAAGAAGCTTGAGCTCATTGCGAAGTACGCGGACGTCCGCCGCAAGCTCAAAGAGGAGAAGAACTACGCCGCACTGGCCAAGCTGCCGCGGAATTCTTCGCCGACGCGCCTCGCGCGGCGCTGCGAACTCACCGGCCGGCGTCGCGGCTATTACCGCAAGTTCAAGATCTCCCGCATCATGCTCCGCGAGCTCGCCCACGCCGGCCTCATCCCCGGCATGCGTAAGAGCAGCTGGTAACCTTCTCTTTCGGAACTCAGAACTCAGCACTCAGCACTCAGGACTACGATTATGAGCGACACGATCGCCGACATGCTCACCCGCCTCCGCAACGCCGCGGCCGCCAAGCACAAAACCGTCGATGTCAAAAACTCCAACATCTGCCAGGGCATCGCCAAGGTCCTCAAGGATGAAGGCTACGTCGACGACTTCACGGTCCTCGATGACGGCACCAAGCAGGGCCTCATCCGCCTGACGATCCGCTATACCCCCACCGGCGAGCAGGTCCTCCGCGAGATCAAGCGCATCTCCAAGCCCGGCTGCCGCGTGTATCGCTCGGTCAAGGATTTCCCCCGCGTCATCCAGGGCCTCGGCATCGCCGTCCTCTCGACCAGCAGGGGCGTGCTCTCCGATCGCCAGGCGCGGCAGCAGAACATCGGCGGCGAATTGCTCGCCACCGTCGCCTAAACGAAGTTGCGAGTTTCAAGTGTCGAGTTTCGGGAACGAAACCGCACTTCTTGAAACTCGACACTTGAAACTCGAAACTCCCACACCGGAAGGCCCGCCACCCGCGGATGTCACCCGACGGTAAACAAAGGAATGCACCATGAGCCGTATCGGTAAAAAACCCGTCGAAATCGCCAAGGGCGTCAAGGTCGCCATCAATGGCACCGCGCTGTCCTTTGAAGGCCCCAAGGGCAAGCTCTCGCTGAACCATCACCCCAACGCCAAGGTCCGCATCGAAGGCAACACCGTCATCGTTGAACGCATCAATGACGAGAAGCTCTCCCGCGCCGTCCACGGTCTGACCCGGGCCCTGATCGCCAACAGCATCACCGGCGTCGGCACCGGCTACGTCAAGGACCTCGAAATCCAGGGCGTCGGCTACAAGGCCGAGCTTCAGGGCAAGACCATCGCCCTCAACCTCGGCTACGCCAACCAGATGAAGGTCACGGTTCCCGACGGTGTGGCGGTGAAGATCGAAGCCAACGGCACGCGCATCAACATCCAGGGCGCCGACAAGCAGGTCGTCGGCCAGCTGGCCGCCGAAATCCGCAAGCTCCGCAAGCCCGAACCCTACAAGGGCAAGGGTGTCCGCTACGTCGGCGAAGTCGTCAAGAAGAAGGCCGGCAAGCAGTTCGCTGGTGCAGGCGCCAAGTAAGATTGTCCCCAATCGCCCCCGGCTTGCCGGGGGTAACCGGGCGGCCACGAACGACCGCTCCTTCCCGGCAGGGACCCTGGCATAAACAGGCCACCCCTCCCGCGATCAACAAAGGAATTTTCCATGAGCACCACCATCAATGCCCTCAAACTGACCCGGCGCTCGCAGCGCAAGGCCCGCACGGCCGGCGCTGTCCGCGGCACGACCGAACGTCCCCGCCTGAGCGTCTTCCGCAGCGTCAAGAACATCTACGCCCAGATCATCGACGACACCACCGGCAAGACCATCGTCTCGGCCAGCTCGGTCGATACCGCCAAGGGCGATCTGAAGCACGGCGGGAACACGAACGCGGCCGCCGCCATCGGCAAGGCCATCGCCACCCGGGCCGTCGAGAAGGGCATCACGCAGGTCGCCTTCGACCGCAACGGCTATCAGTACCATGGCCGGGTGAAGGCCCTCGCCGAAGCGGCCCGCGAAGCCGGCCTCAAGTTCTAAGCAATTGGATTTATCCGTAAACACCCCCTAACTCCCACTGGAATCGAATCATGACTGATCGTGGCTTTGACAAAGAAGATCGCGGCGTGGAATCCTCCACCATCGGCGTGTTCCGCTCCGCCAAGGTCGTCAAGGGCGGCAAGAACTTCGCCTTTGAAGCGCTCGTTGCCGCCGGCGACAAGCAGGGCAACATCGGCATCGGCTATGGCAAGGCCAAGGAAGTTCCCGCGGCCGTCGAAAAGGCCACCAAGGACGCCCGTCGCCGCATGGTCAATGTCTCGCTCACCGGCGGAACCATCCCGCACGAAGTGACCGGCAAGTTCGGCGCTTCGTCGATCCGCCTGGTCCCGGCCCGTCCGGGCACCGGCATCAAGGCCGGCCGCTACGTCCGCCCGGTGCTGGAGCTCGTCGGCATCCGTGACATCCTCACCAAGGCGTACGGCTCGACCAACAAGAAGAACCTCTCCAAGGCGGCGCTCGCGGCCCTCCAGATGCTCCGCACCAAGGAAACCATCACCGAACAGCGCGGCGTGCAGATCTGAGTATCAAAATAGCAAGGAGCAGGAAGCAAGAAGTGCTGCTCCTTTGTCCCTCGCCGGTCCGCCGGCGATTTTTTTACAGTGAAGAGCGAGGGAAGGCACCCTCCAAGGTCAGTCCCGACAAGAATCCTTCTTGCTTCTCGATTCTTGTTTCCTGCTTCTGACCCCTTCGACGTGCCTTTCCGACAGGAGTTTCCCATCATGATGATCCACGAAATCACCGCCCAGGCCGGCGCCCACAAGAAGCGCAAACGCATCGGTCGCGGCGAATCCTCCGGCCACGGCAAAACCTCGACCCGCGGCACCAAGGGCTCCGGCGCCCGCGCCGGCGGCGAGATCAAGGTCGGCTCCGAAGGCGGCAACATGCCCCTCTTCCGCCGCCTGCCCAAGCGCGGTTTCAACAACAACTATTTCGCCCAGCGCTTCAGCATCATCAACGTCGGCGACATCGACGCCCACTTTGAGAACGGCGCCACCGTCGACGCCTCCGCCCTCATCGCCAAGGGCCTCATCCGCGATGAGAAGCACCCGGTCAAGATTCTCGGCAACGGCGAGCTGACCAAGAAGCTCACCTTCGTGGCCGGCAAGTTCACCAAGCAGGCCGCCGAGAAAATCACCAAGGCCGGCGGCACGATGCAGACGCTGGAGCTTGACCGCAACAAGAACAAGGTCAATCCCAAGACCGGCAAGTTCAAGAGCCAGAAGCCGGCCGAACCCCAGAAAGCCGCCAAAAAGTAAGGCTTTCCCGAACCTGACCCTTACCGCGAAATGGCCCCCGAGGCCATTTCGTTGGTTTTGCAGAGCCTCGATCCGCGCCGCCATTTGTGTTTGGGTTCCCCCCCGCCCTTCGCTACAATATTCCCTTCCGCCCGAAATGCCCTATCCCCCGAGGGTCCTTTGCTCAACAAGCTGCTCAACGTCTTTCGTATTCCGGAGCTGCGCAACAAGCTCGGCTTCACGATCGCGCTCCTGTGCGTCTACCGCATCGGCTTCTACGTGCCGTTGCCCGGTGTCGACGCCATCGCCCTTCGCCAGCGCATGAGCGCCGGATCCGATTCCCCGCTGGGCGTGCTCTCGAACTACCTCTCGGTCTTCTCCGGCGGCAGCCTCTCGCAGTCGACGATCTTCGGCCTGGGCATCATGCCCTACATCTCCGCGTCGATCATCCTGCAGCTTTTGGGCACCGTCGTGCCCTCCCTCGAAAAGCTCAAGAAAGAGGGCGAGCCGGGCATCCGCAAGATTAACGACTGGACCCGCCAGCTCACCGTGCTGGTCTGCCTGATCCAGGCCGCCTTCTACGTCGCCTCGCTCAGCAGCACCAACGGCCAGCAGTCGATCCTCAACCTCGCGGCCCGCGGCGAATACCACACCCTCTTCGTGTTCTCCAGCGTCGCCGTGCTCACCGCCGGCTCGGTCTTCCTGATGTGGCTGGGTGAACAGATCGACGCCTATGGCATCGGCAACGGCGTGTCGCTGATCATCACCGCGGGCATCATCTCCCGCATGCCCGACTCCATCATTTACCTGGCCGGCAAAGCGTCGCTCCGCGTCACCGGTTCCGGCGGCACGCTCGGACCGGGCCAGCTGCTCTTCCTGGTCTGCTGCTTCGTCTTCGTGGTCGCCGGCTCGATCCTGCTGACGCAGGCCCAGCGGCGCATCAAGATCACCCAGGCCAAGCACATGCGCGGCCGCCGCGTCTATGGCGGGCAGAACCAGTACCTGCCCCTGCGCGTGAACCACGCCGGCGTGATGCCCATCATCTTCGCCTCGTCGCTGATGATCTTCCCGGTGATGGCCATCAACTGGATCGACAACCGGATGAAGGCCGGTCCCATCACCTCCACGGCCCCCGGCGCCGGCCACTCCTACCTCGCCGACGCCATGCACTTCCTGCACGACAACCTCGCCGGCGGCACCTATCTGTACGAAGTGCTGTTCTGCGCCCTGATCTTCTTCTTCTCCTACTTCTGGAACACCGTGCAGTTCCAGCCCAAGGAAATGGCCAACCAGCTCCGCGATTACGGCTCGTTCATCCCCGGCCTGCGTCCCGGCAAGCGCACCGCCGATTACCTTGAAAACGTCATGGCTCGCATCACCTACGTCGGCGCCGCCTTCCTCTGCATCATCGCGGTGGTCCCCACCATCATCACCACCTCCATGCTTGAAAGCTCCCCGCAGGCCTACCAGGCATCGCAGTTCTTCGGCGGCACCGGCCTGCTGATCGTCATCTCCGTCATGCTCGACTTCGTCAACCGCATTGAAGCCGCCCTCGTGATGCGCAATTACTCCGGCTTTCTCGACGGCGACAAGGGCGGCGGCAAAGGCGGCGGCTCGGGCGGCAAGAACAAACGCACCTCCGGCGGGCCCGTCCGCCGCGGACCGGTCGCCCCCCAGCCCTCGGCCGCCCGCACCACTGACGGTCCGAAAGGGCTGCCCGCATGAGACTCGCCCTCCTCGGGCCCCCAGGCTCCGGCAAGGGTACTCAGGCCCAACGCATCTGCGAAAACTTCGGCCTTACACATCTCGCTTCCGGGGACATCCTGCGCGCCGAAAAAGGCGCCGGCACCCCGCTGGGCAAGCAGATCCGCGACTTCATCGACAACGGCCTGCTGGTCCCCGATGACCTCATGATCGAGCTGATGCGCCAGAAAATCGTCGGCCTCAAAACCGGCTTCGTTCTGGACGGTTTCCCGCGCACGCTGCCCCAGGCGCAGTCGCTCAACCGCATGCTCTTCGACCTCGACCGCCCCCTGATGCTGGTCCTGAACTTCGTGGTCAATCCCAAGATCCTCTCGCGCCGCTTCGAAGGCCGCCGCATCTGCCCGGTCTGCCTCTCCGTGTACCACATCGACTCGAAGCCCCCGCAGACGCCTGGCATCTGTGATCTCGACGGCGCCGAGCTGATCATCCGCGAGGACGACAAGCCCGAGGTCGTGCAGAAGCGGATCGCCACCTACCAGGAAACGATGGCCCCGCTGATCGCCTACTACGCCCAGCTCGGAAATTTCAAAACCGTCGACACCAGCGAATCGATCGACGCCGTGACCGTCAACGTTCTCGAAAAAATCCGCCGCCACTTTGAAGATGAATGACGAGTTTTAAGTTTCAAGTGTCAAGTTTCGAGCAGTCGCGACGAAACGCCCATTTGAAACTGGAAACTTGAAACTGGAAACTCGGAATGAAAATCGCCCTCAAATCCAAACGCGACCTCGAGCTGATGCGTGCCGCCGGCCGCGTCGTTCATCGCGCCCTCAGCCGCGCCAAGGAACTCGCCCGCCCCGGCATGACCACCAGCGAACTCGACCGCGTCGTCTTCGACACCTACACCGCCGCCGGCGGGCAGGGCCTCTTCAAGTGGTATCCCACCTACGAGCCCGGCAAGGGCTTCCCGGGCAACACCTGCATCTCCGTCAATGACGAAGTCGTGCACGGCATCCCCTCCGATCGCGTCCTGAAGGAGGGCGACGTCGTCTCCGTCGATTGCGGCATCCGCCTCGGGGGATACTGCGGCGACTCCGCCATCACGCTCCTCGTGGGCAACGTCTCGCCCGAGGCCAAACGCCTCTGCCAGGTCACCCAGGAAACCCTCGAGATCGCCATCCGCGAGATCCGTCCCGGACGCCGCTGGTCCGATGTCGCCGCCAAAATGCAGGCCCACGTCGAATCCAACGGCATGTCCTGCGTCCGCGAATTCGTCGGTCACGGCATCGGCACCCGCATGCACGAGGACCCGAAGGTGCCCAACTTCGTCAACGAAGAATTCCGCAAGAAAGGCGACTTCTTCCTCCAGACCGGGATGACCCTTGCGGTCGAACCCATGGTCATCCTGGGCGCTCCCGACGTCGTCGTTCTCGACGACCGCTGGACCGTCGTCACCAAAGACTCCACCCCGGCCGCCCATTACGAGCACACCATCGCCGTCACGCCGACGGGCGCCGATGTGCTCACCGACGGCCGCTAAAAACCCCGCCCGACCGCAGCGCGGCCGGGCCTTACCCAAGGAATCCGAATGGCCAAGGCAGATGCCCTCAGAGTCGAAGCCACCGTGCTTGAATCGCTTCCCAACGCCATGTTCCGGGTCAAGCTCGAGAACGGCAGCAACCACATCATGATCGCCCACGTCTCGGGCAAAATGCGCATGAACTTCATCCGCATCCTGCCGGGCGACCGGGTCACCGTCGAGCTGTCCCCTTACGACCTCGCGCGCGGCCGCATCGTCATGCGCAACTAGTTCCGGGCCCCCGCGGCCCCTTTCGACCGGCCGGCGCCCCGCCGTCGGCCGCGCCTCCTCCCGGCTTGTCCCGCCCGCCTCACTGCATCTGCCGCAACGCATCCGCGGCATGGCTGTTTCCCGCCGCCACCGCCCGCCGATACCAGGTCGCCGCCGTCGCCCGGTCCGCCGTTACGCCCCACCCGTTGGCGTACAGGTCGCCAATCAGCTCCATCGCCATGGAATTGCCTGCGTCCGCTGATTTCTGATACCACTTCATCGCTTCGAAATAATCCCGCGAACGCCCGTCTCCCTTGGCGAACATCACGCCCACGTTCAGCATCGCCGACGAATTGCCCTTCGCCGCCCCCTTCTGATACAGCTCCATCGCCTTGTCATAGTCCTGCTTCACGCCCTCCCCGGTCACATACATCGTGCCCAGGCTGTTCATCGCCGCATCCGACCCCAGCGCCACCGCCCGCTGCAGCAGTCTGGCGGCCTCCTCGGGGTTGTGCGGCGTTGATTCCCCGTAGCGGTAAAGCCGCGCCAGCTCCGTCATTCCGGCGGCGTTGCCGCGGTCGGCCGCGATCTTGAAAAACTTGAGCGCCTCGGCCTCATCGAGGTCCACGCCCACGCCGTCGATATACATCCGCCCCAGGCAGGTGGGCGCGTAGGGATCTCCCGCGGCGATCGCCTTCTGATACCAGTCCCGCGCCACCGCATAGTTGCGCGGCCCGCCCAGCCCCTCCTCCGACAGCAGCCCCAGCCGGCACATCGCCTCGCCATCGCCCAGGGCCGCCGCCTTTTCGAACGACTTCTTCGCGGCGCTGTAATTCCGCGCATCCTCCGCGTCCACTCCCTCCTGTACCGCATCGTCGATCACTTTCTCCTGTTCCTTCGCGGACACCGACCCCGAGGTCCCCTGGGTCCCCGGGCTGGGCTTGGGCCGATGCGACGCAATGAACGCCCCCACAACCACCACCATCACCAGGCCCAGCAACAGTGCCGCCCCGCCCAGCGCGCTCAGCCACCACATTCGATGGAGCGGCTCGCGCTCCGCAGCATCCTTCTTGTCGGTCTTCACGCGCGCCGCGACGAGTGGGGGGGCCTTTACCGTCCGGGCCGGACCGACGTTGCCGGCCGCACTGGCCGCACCGGTGGCCGTCGCCGCCTGCTTCTCCGCGCCCGCCGCATCCACTGCCGCCGCCGCTGCCGTCTGTACCGGTTGCTCCGCCAGGGGCACCTGGACGTCGGTCCCGTTTGCGGGCATCTCCAGCGGTCCCTCGCCCTCCCCGCCCAGCAGCCGCCGCACGATCCCCGCGAGGCGATCGATGTGCGCTTCGAGCGGCGGGTTGTAGGCATCGAACCAGTGGGTGTTGCCCAGGCAGAATTCCAGCGCCCGCGTCGGCTTGACGTTCTCCAC
>JBEHXY010000026.1:0-18494 GCA_048498455.1 Planctomycetota bacterium
GAGGAGACGGAACGGGTGCGGGCGGAGGTGGAGCGGGACCGGCTGGCGGAACAGCGGCAATTGGCCCTGGATGCGGCGCGGATGGGGTGGTGGCATTACGATCCGGAAACGCGGGTGGCGACGTGGGATGACCGCTACCGGGAGATCTTCGGGGTCGAGGGCTACTCGCGGCCCAACGAAGAGGTGTTGAAGCGGATCCATCCGGACGATTTGCCGGGGGTATGGGCGCGGGTGGAGGCGGCGCTGAACCCGGCGAACCCGCGGCCTTATTCGGCGGAGTACCGGGCGTTCCGGGAGGATGGGATCCGGTGGGTGGAGGCGCACGGGGCGGCGACCTTTGCGGGGGAGGGAGAAGCGCGGCGGGCGGTGTCGTTCGTGGGGACGGTGGCGGACGTGACGGAGCGGAAGCTGGCGGCGGAGCAGGCGCGGAACATTCTCGAGAGCATCACGGACGGCTTTTTCGTGGTGGACGGCGAGTGGCGGTTTACGTATCTGAATTCACAGGCGGAGCGGATTTTGGCGCGTCCTGCGGGAAACCTGCTGGGGCGGGTGATATGGGACGCGTACCCGGGGCTGATCGGGAGCGAGTTTGAGCGGGTGTACCGGGGGGCGGCGGCGGGGGTGACGTCGTCGGTGACATCCTTCTATCCGGACCACAACCGGTTTTACGAGGTGAAGGCGTATCCGGGGGCGCCGGGGATCTCGGTGTATTTCCGGGATGTGACCGAGAGCAAGAGCGCGGAGCGGGCGCTGGCGGAGAGCGAGGCGCGGCTGCGGGCGGCGTTCGACCAATCGGCAGTCGGGATCGTGCTGGCGGACCTGGACGGACGGGTGGTGCGGACGAACGATGCGTTCTGCGAGATCGTGGGGCGGACGCGGGAGGAGGTTCTGGGGGAGACGACCGCGGGATACACGCACGTGGCGGACCTGGCGGCGAACGTGCAGGTGCTGGCGGAGCTGAAGGCGGGGGTGAAGCGGAACACGGTGTATGAGAAACGGTATGTGCGGCCGGACCGGGTGGTGCATGCGCAGGTGAACGTGTCGGCGGTGCGGGATGAGCGTGGGGCGGCGTCGGGGGTGATGGTGGTGGTGCAGGACATCACGGATCGCAAGCGGGCGGAGGCGACGCTGCGCGAGAGCGAGCAGCGGTTCCGGGTGGCATTGTCGAATGCGCCGGTGAGCGTGTACACGACGGACCGGGAGCTTCGGTACACGTGGATTCACAATCCGCGCGAAGGGTTTTCGGCGGAGGGGATGATTGGGAAGCGGGACGCGGAGCTGATGCCGGCGGAGAGCGTGCGGGAGCTGATCGAGCTGAAGGGAGCGGCGCTTGTGAGCGGGGAGCGGCAGCGGCGGCAGATCACGACGAGCGTCAACGGGGAGGAGTTTACGTATGACGTGACGGCAGAGCCGCAGCGGGACGCGACGGGGGAGGTGTGCGGCCTGACGGTGGCGACGTTTGACGTGACGGAGCTGGAGAAAGCGCGGCGGACGGCGGAGGCGGCGAGTTCGGCGAAGGACCATTTTCTGGCGGTGTTGAGCCATGAATTGCGGACGCCGCTGACGCCGGTGCTGGCGACCGCGCAGATGCTGGAGCGGGAGACGGAGCTGCCGGCGGCGGTGAAGGAAGCCATCACGGTGATCCGCCGGAACGTGGAGCTGGAGGCGCGGCTGATCGATGATTTGCTGGATTTGACGCGGATTGCGCGGGGGAAGCTGGAATTGCATCTGCGCAACGTGAACATGCACCCGAAGCTGCGGCACGTGGCGGCGATGGTCGCGGAGGAGGCGCAGGCCAAGGGGATGTCGGTGGAACTGAAGCTCGAGGCGCGCGAGCATCACGTGCGCGGGGATGCGACGCGGCTGCAGCAGATTTTGTGGAACCTGCTGAAGAACGCGATCAAGTTCACGCCGGTCGGCGGGCATGTGCTGGTGGCGACGAGGGATGGGGCGGACGGGCGGCTGGAAGTGGTGGTGGAGGACGACGGGGTGGGGATACCGGCGGACCTGATGCCGCGGATTTTTGATGCGTTCGAGCAGGGCGGGCGGGAGATCATGCGGCAGTTCGGGGGGCTGGGGCTGGGGCTGGCGATTTCCAAGGCGCTGGCGGACATGCATGGGGGGACGATCGAGGCGGAGAGCGCGGGGGTGGGAACGGGGGCGCGGTTCACGCTGCGTCTGCCGACGGAGGCGGGGGAATTGGCGGGCAATGGCGAGCGAGCGCCGAAGCTGGCGGGGCGGCTGGGGTGCCGGGTGCTGCTGGTGGAGGATCACCTGGACACGCGGCGGGTGCTGGTGCGGCTGCTGGCGGGGCTGGGGTGCGAGGTTCGAACGGCGGGGCTGGTGCAGGAGGCGCTGCGGGCGGCGGCGGAGGAACGGTTCGATGTGCTGGTGAGCGATATCGGCCTGCCCGACGGCAGCGGGGTGGACGTGATCCAGGAGGTGAAGCGGAAGTATGGATTGCGGGGGATCGCGCTGAGCGGGTTCGGGATGGAGGATGACATTCAGCGGAGCCTGGATGCGGGGTTCGAGGCGCATTTGACCAAGCCGGTGGATGTGGGGGCGCTGGAGGCGATGTTGCGGCGGGTGGTCAGCCGGTGAGCGGTTGGATAGTTAAGTAGTTAAGTGGTTAAGTGCGCATTGGATGATGGGGCTTCTCCCTGGCAGGCGGCCGCGGGTGGTCAACCCGGGGCGAGTTCGCGGGTGAACTGGCGGTAGAGCTCGGCGTATTTGCCGCCGAGCGCGAGGAGTTCGGCATGCGTGCCGCGCTCGATGATGCGGCCGTGGTCGAGGACGAGCACGAGGTTGGCGCTGGTGACCGTGGAGAGGCGGTGGGCGACGATGAAGGTGGTGCGGTCGGCGACGAGGCGGGCGAGGGCGTCCTGGAGGACCTGCTCGGTGTGGGTGTCGACGGCAGAGGTGGCTTCGTCCAGCATCAGGATGCGGGGGTCGGCGAGGAAGGCGCGGGTAAAGCAGATGAGTTGCCGCTGGCCGAGGGACATGGCGGCGCCGCGTTCGCCGACCTGCGTGGCGTAGCCGTCCTTCAGGGACAGGAGCAGGTCGTGAGTGCCGAGAGCCTTGGCGGCGGCTTCGACCTGGTCGATGGTGGCATCGGGGCGGGCGTAGCGGATGTTTTCGAGCACGGTGCCGGAGAAGAGGTAATTGGCCTGGGAGACGATCCCCATCTGGGTGTGGAGGGAATCGCCGGTGATGGTGGTGAGGTCGTGGCCGTCGATGAGGATGCGGCCGGCGGCCGGGAAATAGTAGCGCTGGATGAGGTTCATGATGGTGGACTTGCCGCAGCCGGTGTGGCCGACGAGGGCGATGGTCTGTCCGGGGAGGGCGTCGAAGCAGATGTCGTGCAGGACCGGCTTTTCCTTCACGTAGTGGAAGTGGACGTGGTCGAAGGTGACGCGGCCGGTGATGCGCGGGAGGGGCTGGGCATCCGGGGTGTCCATGACGTCGGGAACGAGATCGAGCAGCGCGAAGACGCGTTCGGCGGAGGCCATGGACTGCATCATTTCGTTCTGGAAATTGCCAAAGGTGAGGACGGGGTTCATGAACCATCCCCAGTACATGGTGAGGGCGACGAGGGTGCCGACGGTGAAGCGGGCGTTGCCCCCCCCACCAGAGGCGGCGGAGGAGATGACGAGGTAGCAGCCGAAGATGAGGATGATGACGGTGCCGAGGTAACCGACGAGGGAGAGGAGTGGCTGGTAGATGCCGTTGATCATGGAGACGCGGACGTTGTTGGAGGTGTTGGCGTCCTGGAGGAGGTTGAAGGAGGTGAGGTTTTCGGCCTGACGGTTGTAGGCGGTGACGACGCGCATGCCGTTGATGTTTTCGGCGAGGTTGGTGGAGACGCGGGTGTAGCCTTCGCGCGCGATGCGGTACTGCGAGCCGATTTTGCGGCGGTAGAACTGGTTCATCATGTAAAGCATCGGGCCGAGCCACAGCGTGGCCAGGGCGATGCGCCAGTCGGCGAGGGTGAGCATGGCGGCGGCGATGACCATCATCATGGCGTTGATGACGACGGTGTTGATGCCGTTGATGACCGGGTTGGAGAGGGCTTCGATGTCGGAGGTGCCGCGGGAAAGGATGCGGCCGAACTTGGTGCGATCGTAATAGGACATGGAAAGGCGCTGGAGTTGTGCGAAGACGGCCTTGCGGACGGAGAGCATGACCTTTTCGCCCACGCGGCGGTTGTACTCGATGTTGAAGCGGCTGATCAGGTTGGCGGTGAGAACGGCGGCGGCCCAGAGGGCGACGGTCATGAAGATGGCAGCGGTGGCGGGGTTCTTCTCGATGGCGGCGCGGAGTGCGGGGATGTGCGAAAGCAGCGGGGTGAGGGGATGGGGATCGCCGGCGATGTCGTGGTCGATAAGCCGTTTGACGAACATGGGGCCGAGAAGTTCGAGGATGGTGAAGGCGACGTTGAGGGTGAGGGCGAGGGCGTACTGCTTTTTGTAGGGGGCCATCCAGGCGAGCATCTTTTTGACCACCGGCCACTCGAGCGGCTTGTACTCCTCCTCTTCGTCGGGGGCGTTGGGATTCCTGCCCGTGGAAGGCGCGCCGGAACTGGCCCGTGCCACGGCTGCACGGCGCGAGCGGCGGGATTTCATGCGTTCGGTGAAGTTCATAGCGGCTCCATCCGACGGACGACGGCGACGGCGACGGCGGAAACACGAATACACGAAGGCATGAAGGGGCACGAAGAGGGCCTTTGACGGTGCGTCGGAGATGTGTTGTCCGGCGGTACAACCATTTCTATTAATCCAACATGGGCACAAGGGGCTGGCAAATTCAAATCTCGGTCTTCGTGGTCCTTCGTGTCTTCGTGTCTTCGTGTTTAAGCCGTCACGTCTTCCGGGCGGCGATGTCGGCGCGTTTTTCGGCTTGGGCGAGGAGTTCCTTTTCCTGGTACGCCAGTTGGACTTCGGCGATGTGGCGGTAGTGGCCGGGCTCGCGCATGAGCTCCTTGTGCGTGCCCGCCTGGGTGATGCGGCCGTTTTCCAGGACGATCACCAGGTCCGCGGCTTTCACCGTGGAGAGGCGGTGGGCGATGATGAACACGGTGCGGTCGACCATCACCAGCTCCAGCGCGCGGGAGATCAGGTGCTCGGTTTCAGGGTCGACGGCGGCCAGGGCATCATCGAGCACGAGAATCCGCGGGTTGGAGATAATGGCGCGGGCGATGGCCAGGCGCTGCCGCTGGCCGCCGGAGAGCGAGGCGCCGCGCTCGCCGAGAAGCGTGTCGTAGCCTTGGGGAAGCTCGGCGATGAACTCGTGCGCCTGGGCGATGCGGGCGGCGGCTTCGACTTCGCCCATCGTGGCGTCGGGTTTTCCGTAGCGGATGTTGTCGGCGACGGTGGCGGAGAAGAGGAAGGTCTCCTGGAAGACGAAGCCGATTTCGTTGCGGAGCGAGCGAAGGGCGACGGTGGAGATGTCGACGCCGTCGATGAAGATCTGGCCCGCCTGGGGATCGTAGAAGCGGGCGAGGAGTTGCATCAGCGTGGACTTGCCCGAGCCGGTGGGCCCGACGAGGGCGACAATCGAGCCGCCCGGCACGTCGAAGGCGATGTCGCGGAGCACGGGTTTGGCGGGGTCATAACCGAAGGTGACGAAGTGGAAGTCGATGGCGCCGGGGCCCGGGGGAAGCATGATTTGTGATTCTTCGGGAACGGTGGCCGGGGCGTCGAGAACTTCGTAGAAGCGGCGGGCGGAGACGATGGCCTTCTGATATTGCTCCGAGATCTGGTTGATCTGCTGCAGGCGGGAAAGGATCGCGCCCATCGCCATCCCGAAGACGAGGAGATCGCCGACGGTGACTTTGCCGAGGGTTCCGGGGGGAAGGGCGCGGGTGGAGACGACCAGCAGCGCGCCGACGGCGAAGAGCGCCAGGTGGCTGGCGGAGGCGACCCCGCGAATGACCGGGACGAAGTTGCGCCAAAGGCGGACGGCCGCCATGATGCGCTCGAAGTAGACGTTGGCGGCGGCGTCGTATTTGGAGATTTCCGTACGTTCGGTGGCGAAGGCCTTGACGACGTGGACGCCGGCGACGTTCTCGGTGAGCACGGTGACGACGTTGTCGCCGGCGGTCATTTGCGCCTGCTGGACGGGCTGGATTTTTTTGGAAAAGCGCAGGATGTACCAGATCCAGAAGGGGATCGGAATGAACGCGGTGAGAGCGACCCAGGGGTTGATGGCGAGGATCAGGACGATGTAACCGAGGGTGAAGGTGATGATTTCGGAGGACATGATCAAGCCGATCTGGAGGAACGCGCGGACGTTTTGCAGATCGGAGAGGGCGCGGTTGATCAGGGCGCCCGAGGAGTGTTCGTCGTGGAAGGCGAAACCGACGCGCTGGAGGCGGTCGTAGACGGCGGCGCGCATGTGAAAAACCATTTCCATCGAGAAAGTGGTGTTGACGAATTCGCGGCAGAAGCGGATGACGCCGCCGAGGAAAACGAGAGTGCCCAGGAGGGCCACCATTTTCAGGATGTCGGAAAGGGGCGGGTGGCGGAGGGCGTCTTTGAAGGATTCGCCGGAGACCAGCCCGTGGTCGGCGGCATTTTTGACGGCGGTGAGGACGTTGCCGGTGAGGCGCGTGTAGGAGACATCAATCACGACCCAGATGCACACGAGCAGGCAGGCAATGGCCGCGAGGTGCCAGACCGGGCGGATAAACTGGGTCATGCGGAGGAAGAGCTGGAAGTTCGTCGGAGAGGCGGTGGGAGCCGGCGCAGCGAGAGCGGCGGGCACCGACGGGTGGGCCGGTGCGGGTGCGGTGGACGGAATGTCGCGAGTGGCTGTCATGCCTCCGCCAATGAAAAAGGCCAAGGCGTGGACCCTGACCCCGGTAAGGACGATTCTCGCATCTGCGATGGCTTTTATTATCGGCCACGCGCGGGGGTTCACCTTAACAAATCGCGACTCCGACGCAACCTCGTCCCGCCCCTCGGGGCATGAGTCGCCGGGAGCCTGGCTCATCAAGGGAATGGTAAAATACTGGGGAACCGGAGACCGGGGTCGTGACTCTGATAGGAAGTAGCCTAAGGAGGCAAGCCATGAGGTATCGCTCGGTGTGGGCCATCGCCCTGGTGATCGGCATCTTCGGCACCCTGTATGTCGGCCATCGGCGGGCGCTGGGCGACAAGGCCCCGGTGCCGCCCGCGCCGGAGATCCGGGTGGTGGTGGCGACGCCGGAAGGAGGCGGGTGGATGGTGCGCGACGAGAAAAGTGCCGTGGAGGTGGTCGTCGAGAATGTCTCCGGCAAGCCGTTGTCGTTGTATCAAAGCTGGAATTCCTGGGGTTTCGACAACGTGCGGCTGGAGTGGGAGGTGGGCGGAAAGACAGGCACCGTGACCGCGATGGATCGGTCGTGGAGCAAAAACTTCCCCAGCACCACCACTGTGCCGCCGGGCGGGGCGATCGTTCGCCAGGTCGACATCGGCAACATGTGGTTTGGATGGCCGGCGCTCAAGGAGGGGATGAAGCTCAAGCTGCGGGCGGTGTATGAAAGCAAGCAGGAAGGGGGAGGCTGGCTGGGCAAGGCAGAGTCGGAGCCGGTGACCGTGGACGTGCGCGATTTTCGCAAACCATGAGGGTGAGACCGGTGCACCGGCCGCCATTGGGCTAGCGCTGGGCGAGAGGGATGCCGGGGCCGGGCAGTGAACGTCATGGCCCGTGACGTCTGAGCGGCTACAATCCGTGCGTGATGTGGATGCGAGCGCATGGATACGCCTGAAACTTCAGAAATGACATCGTCCCCCCCCGCGCCGGCGGCGCCGGCGACCACGGGGCGCGAGGAGATCGTGCGCACCATCGACGTGGTGAAGGAATACAAGCTGGCGGCGGCGGCGACGGAGGGGGGCGGGGCCGGGGGCGGGGACAGCGGGGTCTCGCGGGTGCTCAAGGGCATCAACCTGACGATCTACAAGGGGGAGTACATTTCGATCATGGGCCCGTCGGGGTCGGGGAAGAGCACGCTTTTCAACGCGATCGGGGGGCTGGACAAGCCGACATCCGGCAAGGTGTTCATTGATGAGGTGGACGTCGCGCAGCTCGATGCGCTGGAGCTGGCGTGGCTGCGCTGCCGGAAAATCGGCTACATCTTTCAGACGTTCAATTTGATACCGGTGATGACGGCGCTGGAGAACGTGGCGCTGCCGATGATCTTTGCGGGGCTCTCGACGGGGGCGGCGCAGGAGAAGGCGGCGGGGATTCTGCGGCGCGTGGAACTGGGGCACCGGTTGTTCAATCGGCCGGGGCAACTCTCCGGCGGCCAACAGCAGCGGGTGGCGATCGCGCGGGCGTTTGCGAATGATCCGGCGATCATTCTGGCGGATGAGCCGACGGGGAACCTGGATCTGAACACGGGCAAGGCGATCATCGGGTTGCTGCGGGAGATGAACAAGGAGCGCGGGGTGACGATCATCTCCGCGACGCACGATTTCAAGATGCTCGACGTGTCGGACCGGATCATCTGGATTCGCGATGGGCAGATCGACAAGATCCAGCGGCGCGAGGAGGTCAAGATTGAGACCGGGGAGATTCACTGAGAGCCGCTGGGGCCGGGCCGGGGATTGTGCGCATTGCGGGAGCGGCCATCGTCCGCATATCGTAGCGGGACTTGGGCGCCCATAGCTCAATTGGATAGAGCATCCGCCTTCTAAGCGGACGGTTGTGGGTTCGATTCCCGCTGGGCGCAATGGGGTGCAGGACATGTCATTTCTGGATGCCTGCCTGCCGATCGGCATCATCGTCGTGCTGATCCTCGTCTTTCATCTGTTCCGCACGGTGCTGATGGAATCGGGACCTGGCCGGGTGATGACGCGCCGCGAAGAACCCGACGAAAGGCCGCGTAACGAGACGCAGCCGTCGGCAACTTGTCCGGAAGAGCGGGCTCCACCGCGGCACGAAGGCTGAACTTGAGGAACACCATGGCGGCACTGCGCGGGATGCACCTGATGTGCGTCCTGATGATGGCGGCGGGGATGGGACAATCGGCAGAGACTCGGCCTGCGGCGGGGATCGCCACGACGGCGCCGGGGCTTCGTCCGCCAACAACGGCCGCGGCTCCGCCGCCGGCCATGGCGGCGCCTTTTTCTCCCCCGGCGGCGTTCGCGGTCAGCGGGCTGCGCAGCGACCTGGGGGCCACGGTCGAGGAATGGAAAGTCGTCGAGCCGCTGCTCGCAAAGGTGGCCACGGCGTTGCGCGCATTGGAGCCCGCATACATTGCTCCGCCGCCCGTGCCGCGGGGCCCGTTCTCGCCTGCGGACTGGGCCAACGGCAGTTTCACCGGGCCGGGGGAAACCTCGCGCGGGGTTCCGCCCCGGGCGGGTTTTGGCGCGCCGCCGACCTCCGCGCCGGCCCCCGAGGTCCAGACTTCCGCCGCCACGACGGCCCCTGCGATGCCTGATGATGCCCCCGCGCATCCTTTGTCCGAAGGCATCACCGTGCACCAGGCGCTCGCGGATCTCCACGCGGCGCTGCAGAAGCCCGGGGTGGATGATGCGACCTTGAAACGCCAGGTGCTGGTGGTGCGGGAAGCCCGCGAGCGGGCGCGCGAGGCCCTGGAGGACGCGCGGGCGGAACTGCTGCCGCTGCTCACGGCGCGGCAGGAAGCAACACTGGCAGCGATGGGATACCTCGAGGAGTAACCGCATGGTCCGTTGTAAACGATCGCTCCGCATGGCGGCAGGCGCCCTGGGGCTGTTGACCCTGGGGTTGCGGGCGCACGCCTATATCGACCTGGCGCCCACGCTGTCCAAGATCATCAACGATTCCTCGAGCATCGCGCTGATGGAGGTGACGGGCTTCGACCGGGCCTCGCGCGTGGTGACGCTCAAGGCGGTGCGGACGCTCAAGGGAACGCCGCCGACCGAAGTGCGGCACACGCTGGCACTGGCCGGCGGGGCGGTGCCGCTGCAACTGCTGCAATGGGCGACGCCGGGAAATCGGGCGGTGCTTTTCAGCGCCAAGACGCGGGCGCTGGTGTGCGTGGGCACCGCGTGGTACCCGGTGCGGCTGTCCGAAAAGGAGTGGGGGCCGGATGCTGATCGGCCCGACCTGCCCCTGTCCTATTTTGGCAGCGTCTCCCGGCTCACGACCGGGGTTGCGGACATTCTGGAGGACAAGCCGACGGTGATCACGACCGTGGCGTATGGCTCCGACAGCGAGGGAGCGATGTTCGACATCGCGCTCAACCGCCAGAGCCTGCCGGGGGTGGTGCGGGTGCAGCGTATTCGGGCGTCGAAGTCGATGCCGACGTCGGTGTTCGCGGCGTCGTCGGATCCAAGCTATTTCGTCGGGCAGGGAGTGGTGGACAAGCGGGACATACCGATGCTGGTGACGCTGCTGAAAGCGGCCGACGGACATCAGCGTGCGGAGGCGGCGGAGGACCTGGGGAGCCTGGGCCGGACGGCGCGGCCGGCGGCGGGCGCGCTGGCGGAGTTGCTGACGGATGGCTCGCCGCAGGTGCGCGCGGCGGCCGCGGCGGCGCTGCTGCGCATCCAGCCGAAGGATCCGCGGCCGATCGAGATGCTGCGCAAGGACCTGGAGAGTGCGGACGCGGCCACGCGGCGGGCCGCCGCGGCTGCAGCAGGATTCGCGGGATCCTCCGGCGCGGTGCTTACGCCGCGCCTGGCGGCATTGCTCAAGGATCCCGATGAGGCGGTGCGGCTGGAATCGCTGCAGAGCTTGTCAATGCTGGGCCCTGCGGCCGCGGAGGCCGCGCCGGTCCTGATCCCCTTGCTGGAAGACTCGGCCCTGATGATCGACGCGGCCGATGCGCTGGGGAGAATCGGCGCCGCGGCCCGACCGGCCCTGCCGCGGCTGACCAAAATGCTGGAATCGGACCAGCCCGCCGTGTGCTGGGCCGCGGTGCGGGCGATGTCGCAGATCGGCGGACCCGACGCGCACCCGGCGGTGGACTTCATCCTCAAGGCGATGCCCAAGGCCAGCGAAGTCGAAGGCTACAACCTGATGATTTACCTGGCCCTGCTGGGGCCGGAAGCCAAGGAAGCGCTGCCGAAGATCGCCAGCTTCCCGGTGAAAAACCGCATGCTGACCACGGCCACCACGTGGACGATCGAGCTGCAGGGTTACCCCTGGAAGCCCGCGGGCAATTCGATGGGATTCACCTTCCCGGGCTTCGGCGTCCTGGTTCCGCGCAACGCCCCGGACTTTGGCGCCGGCGGCGGCATGAACGGGAACATCTTTGAGAGCCTGCTGGCGCTGATGTTCGCCTCCTACATCCACAACCTCGGCGACCGCCTCGCGCCCGTCGCCCCGCGGCTCGCCCAGGACATCATGAAAGAGAACGCCGGCGACGTGCCGCGGTGGGGCTATGACCTGCTCGATGCCGACCCGCCGGCGGCGCTGGCGATTCTCACGCCGGGACTGAAATCCGAGAAGTCCTTTCTGCGCGAGCGGGCGGCGGTGGCGATCGGCTACATGGGCCCGGCGGCGGTCGAGGCGCAGAGCGCGCTCGCCGCGGCGCGGGACAAGGCCGCCACCGAATCCGAACGTCGACTCCTGGAGTGGGCGCTGCGGCACGTCAGTGACGAGTAAGCGACCGGACATTCAGCCGCTCCCCCCTTACAATGGCCGCGGCAAGCAACCGCCGGCAGCAGGAGATCCGATGACCATTCCCCACACCCAGGCCGCCCGCGGCAGCGCTTCCCGCCTGCCCATGATCCTTGCGGCCAGCATGCTGACGGTCCTGTCGGTGCTGGCGGCATGCACCGACACTGCCGCTCCGACGACCGCCAAGTCCACCATTCCCCCGCCCCAGGTCGTGGCCAATGTGGACGCCAAGCGTCTCACCGGCGCGTGGTACGAGATCGGCCGCATTCCCGCGGAGAACGAGAAGCCGCACACCGCCGGGGTGGTCACCTTTACGCAAACGTCAAACGGGTCGCTGGCGATGTCCTATCGCTGGCACGAGGGGGTGATCGACGGCGCCGCGCGGGAAGCCACGGCCCTGGCCGTGCCGCAGGATGTTTCGCATGCCGCCCGCCTGCGGCTGCAGAATGCCTCGGCGGGCCTGCCCTCGGAGCTCTGGGTGCTGGCACTGGCGAACGACAACACCATCTGCGTGCTGGGCTCGCCGGATCGCAAAATCGCCATGATCCTGCACCGGCAGCCGGCCATCTTCGTCGACACTTTCGGCCAGCTCGCGGGCGTCCTTGAGAACCAGGGGTATCCCGTGGACAAGCTGCAGTTGTCGACGCAGGCCCCTTCGGCCCAGTAACCGGCGCGGGAATTGCACAGCCGATCCAGCGACGCTCTTTCGTCCAGGGTTCGGCCCCTCTGTCCCGGCGCACCCTTTCCCGCGATCCGAATTTCCCCGCGTCGCTGATGAGGTGGCTGTGTCCGAGTCCGTCCTGGTTCAACTTTCCGCAATCCTGATCCTCGGCATCGGCACCCAATGGCTGGCGTGGCGCACCCGCCTGCCGGGAATCCTCCTGCTGCTGATCGTCGGCATGCTGATCGGACCGGGGGCGGAGGCGATCGCACAACTCGGACTGCTACCGCGGCTCAAAGGGGCCTTGCTCGACCCGGACCTTCTGTTCGGCGAGCTGTTGCTCCCAGCCGTTTCACTGTCCGTCGCCCTGATCCTTTTTGAAGGAGGGCTGAGCCTCTCCCTGGCGGAACATGCCGTCGCCGGCCGCGTCATCTGGCTGCTGGTGACCCTCGGCGGGTCGATCACCTTCGCCTTCACGGTGCCCGCTGCCCATTACCTGCTGGGGCTCGACTGGCGAATTTCGGTGCTGCTGGGCGCCATCCTGGTGGTCACCGGGCCCACCGTCATCGGCCCCCTGCTGCGGCATGTGCGACCCACCGGGAAAGTGGGGCCCGTCCTGAAATGGGAGGGGATCATCATCGACCCCATCGGCGCGATGGTGGCGGTGGTGGTCTTTGAAATCCTGCTCTCGGGCCAGTTCCAGCCGTGGCCCATCCTGCAGACGGTCCTCACCACGCTGGTGGTCGGCTCGTTGTGCGGGATTCTGGGCGCCGTGGTGATTCTCCTGTTTTTCCATCGCCGCTGGGTGCCGGATTTCCTGCAGAACGCCTTCACGCTGGTGACGGTCCTGGGCGTGTTCGCCGGTTCCAACCTGATGCAGCACGAGTCCGGACTCTTCGCCACGATCCTCATGGGACTGGTTCTTGCCAACCAGAAGAAGGTGAACATCCATCACGTGATGGAGTTCAAGGAAAGCCTGACCATCCTGCTGATCTCCGGACTGTTCATCGTGCTGGGGGCGCGGCTGAAGGCCGAACAGCTGGCGATGATCCCCTGGCGTCGGATGCCGTTGTTTCTCGGCGTGCTGGTGCTGCTGGCGCGGCCGCTGGCGGTGCTGGTGTGCACGGTGCGATCGACGCTGGAGTGGCCGGAGCGGGCGTTTCTTGCGGCCCTGGCGCCGCGCGGGATCGTCGCCGCGGCGGTGGCCTCGGTGTTCGCCCTGCGCATGCGCGAAAGCCACCTCGAAGGGGCGGATACACTCGTGCCCGTCACCTTCGCCACCATCATCGGAACGGTGACCATCTATGGCCTCACCGCATCCTTCACCGCCCGAAAGCTGGGCCTGTCGCGGCCCGGCGCCCAGGGATTCCTGATCGCCGGCGCAGGCCCCTTTGAACGGGCCCTGGCCGCCACGCTCAAGGCCGAGGGATATCCCGTGCTGGTGGTGGACACCAATCGCCAGCAGATCTCCGCGGCCCGGCTCGAAGGCGTTCCGGTGATGTATGGCTCGGTGCTCTCGAGTTTCGTGATCGAACAGACGCAGCTTTCCCCCATCGGCCGCTTTCTGGCGCTCACCCCCAACGACGAGGTCAACGCCCTGGCGACCATGCAGTACCAGCGGGTGTTCTCGCGCTCGGAGGTCTACCAGCTTGGTCCGCCGCTGCAGGCGTCGGCACGACAGGAAAAGATCGGGTGGGAGCTTCGCGGCCGGCAGCTTTTCGGGGTGGACGTGACCCACGACGCCCTGGAGCAGAAAGTCGCCGCGGGTTACCTGGTGAAGAAGACGCCGATCACCGCGGACTTTTCATTTGCGCAATTCACGGCCCTCCACGGGACCGAGGCGATTCCGCTTTTTGTAAAGACGGAACTGGGGGAACTGGTGCTGGCGACGGCGGACGCGCCGCTGAAGCCGCGACCGGGGCAGACGCTCTTTTCGCTGGCGCCGCCCAAGGCCACGCCGATCCAGGCGGGAACGCTGGGGCCGGCACCGGCACAGGCGCCGCTGCCGGAGCCCGCGCGGTAGCCATTGCACCAGGCGCGCCGCAAGGGTTGCGGGCGTGGCTCACACCATTGCGGCGCCGGCGAGCGTGCTGTTCTTGAGGGTCGCGAAAGACAGCGTCAGAATCCCGTCGTAAGGATTCGAATCGATGTTGAAGCCATCCATGCCCCAGGGATTGCGAAGGGTCACCTGGACCATCCCCGCGGCGTCGAGCGACACCCCGAGAACCGAGTAGGTGTGGCTGGCGATCAGCGGAACGTTGGTGGGAATGGTGCCGACGGTGCCGATATCGACGCCCTTTTTGGCCGCCAGCGTGGTGTTGACGTAGTTGTAGAACGTCATCGGGTCGGTGAGGGAGAAGCTGGTGGAGGCGATGCCCAGGTCGCTGTAGACAGCGGTCATCCAGCCATAGTTCAGCGAGCTGTAGCTGTTGGAGCCGGTGCGCAGGTAGGCATAGGCCTTTTCCATGATGTTGACCCACTGGTCGCCGGAGTTGCCCATGCGGTTGTACTGCAGTGCGCCCCAGGCATTCATCGGAAGATCGCCATCCACGCGCACGTAGGTGTTCACTCCGTTCCGCTGGAACTGCACGGCGTAGGTTCCATCGCCCAGGTCGACCGCCATCTCGCGGAGGGCGGTGGGCTTCAGGCGCGCGAGGTCCTGCAGGACGGTCAGGAAGTAGCAGTCGCTCACCGCGCCCTGGTTGATGTCCTCGGACACCGGGCCGGTGCCCCACAGGCTGCTGTTGCTCAGGCGGGTCCAGGCGGCGGCATCGGCGGTGGGATCCTGGATGTTCAGGCTGTCGAGTTCGTTGGTGACGTAGCCGGTGGCTCCCTTGGTGTTCGTCCAGGGCTGGTAGAAATCGGCGACGACATGCACGCGGGCGTCGGTGGCTTCCTGTGCGGAGGCGTTGACCGTGTCCTTGGTGTCGGCCCAGTAGCTGGTGTTGGTCCCGTTGCCGGTGAGCTTGTCGACCCCGCCGCCGATGGCGACCAGCGTGGCCTTGCCCTGGCCGAGATCAATGAGAGTGTCGGCGCCGGCATCGCCGTAGAGGCGGGTGGCGACGCTGACCGAGCCGGCGATGTTGATGGTGTCGTTGCCATCGCCGCCATGGATGACGATTTCGCCGAAATTGCCGGTGACCGTCTGAACCTTTCCGGCGCTGGTGATGGTGAACGTGTTGCCGTCCTGCGAGACGAAGATGGCGTCATCACCGGTGGTGCCCTGGATATCCAGCTCGGTGAAGGTCGTCATCCAGCGCTGCGTGATGGTGACGGGCTGGAGGGTGGTGGTGGACCAGCTGTCGGGGGCCTGGGGGAGCCCCTGGCGGGTGAGTTCGATGGAGTTCAGGTTGAAGCGCGTGCCGGGGTTGGCGGAGAAACGCAGTGTCTGGCGGCCGGCGGCAAGGGTGATGGACTGGGAAAAGAGCGCGAAGCTGTCTTCGCCGTTGGTGGTCGGGATGGTGTAGGAGGTGGACTGGGTGCCGTTGACCAGGACATTGATCGTGCCGCCGATCGAGGAGGCGAAGCCGGAGCGGACGAAGTAGGTGCCGAGGTTGAGGACATTGATGGTGTAATCGACGTAAGAGCCGTCGGCGGAGGTGGAGACGAGGGCGGGGCCCCACTGCCCCTGCTGCGTGGAGAAATTCCACGTGGCGCTGGTGGCGGTGAGCGAGAGCCAGGTCTGGTCCTTGACCACCGAGACGGGGGCGGAGGCATTGTCCGCGGCGGGCGGGGGCGTGAGGACGGTGGTGCTCAGGGGGGTGATGGTCAGGCCATTGAGGTTGTACTTGGTGCCATAGAGGGCGGAGAGGCGGATGACATTGCTGCCGGCGGCGAGCTGCACGTTCACGGCACCGTTCACGGAGGCGGACCAGGAATCGGTGGCGGCGGTCCAGATGTCGGAGGGGGCGGGCTTGCCGTTGGCTTGGACGCGGATGCCGGCCCCGTTGGGGGAGGCCAGGGAGACGCTGACGTTGTAGGCGCCGGTGGCCGGTGCGTTGATGGTGTACTCGACATAGCCGTCGCCGCCGCTGGTGGCTCCGAGGACCGGCTGGCCATTGGCGTAGGTCACCTGGAAGTTGGCGATGGAGGTGAAGGAATCGACGGCGACGTTGGTGGCGCCGGCGACATTGGTGGCGCCCGCCGAAAGGGTGCTGGCGGCGCCGGCCGAGGGGGCGCCCACGACGCGGGCGGGCACGCTGCTGGAAAGAGCGGGCACCGGCAGCGAGGTGAGGGTCGAAAGATTCAGGCGGGATTCAAGCGATTCCACAGCCAGGGAATCGCGGTTGGGGGCGGGGGTGTGGCCTGCGTGGGTGTGACGGAAATACGACATGAACGTCTCCTCAGGCACTTCAGGTGCAACGCGCAGAGCTAACCCAGACGGGTGATCGACCTTCCGTGGTAGATTCCCGCGCGATTCCGTCGAACTCCTCCGCACGGAACATCCGTGTCAGTTCAGACGGTGAATGACCAATTTTGCGACGGCTTGAGCGGGCTGAAGAAAGCTTCGACCGGCTGGCCGCGTGTTCGGTATTTGTAGAACCGTTGCATCAGGCAAAAAGGTTCCCGAAATCCGGAGAGATTTCGGAAAAGGGGCGTCGGCGGCGAGGAGCGGAACGACCGGGGAGGCGATGAGTGGTGCGATGCTTGATGCAGCCGCTGAAATAAGTTATCGACAGGGGAGAGGGGCACCATAAACGATTTTGACAGGAATGAGGCCCCTTCTGGAAAGGGTTCGCGCCCGTGACGGCGCGACCTCTCTCGAAGAAAACCGCTGTTTATCCGCAAGATTTGCGCGACGAGCAGCCCCTTGTGACCCGCGTGGAGCGATTTTGATGCGTAGTTTTACGGTGCGACAGGTCCTGGCAGCGGCGATCATGATGGCGCTTTCCGCCTGCGGCCAAAGCGCCGGCGGCGCCGAAACGGTGGTCGTTCCGCCGGCGGAGGGTCCGCGCCCCGCCACGCCCCAAATGGGTATTAACCTCGAGTTCGTCCTGGACTACGCGCGCTCGGAAGTCTTCGCTGACTGCATGAAATCCGCCCGCACCTTCGGCAGCGCCGATGCCCCCTGGGACGAAAAGGCGCCCGTCGACAAGGATGGCTGGCCCACCGCAGACGCCGGCACCGTGGTGATGGCCGACGTGCCCGTGCCCGTGGGGGCCTATTCCTTCTCCTGCACCGGCCGCTGCACCGTCGGCGTGTCGAGTCCCAACGCCTCCATCCAGGGACAAGGCTATGACCGCGCGACCAACCGCACCGTGGCCATCATCAACGTCGCCGCGGGAGCCACCAATCTCTATGTCTCCTTCAAGGGCACCCAGGGCGGCGTGAAGAACATCCGCCTCTACCGCCCCGGCTATCGCGCGGCCCAGGAGACGACCTTCACCAAGGAGTTCCTGGCAGCCATCGCCCCTTTTCAGGCCCTGCGCCTGATGGACTTCACCCGCACCAACACCAACGATGCCGCCGAATGGGCCGACCGCACCAAGCCCGCCGATGCCCTTCAATCCGGCAAGCGGGGGGTGGCGTGGGAATATGGCATCGAGCTGGCCAACAAGTCGAAAAAAGATCTCTGGATCAACGTGCCGGTGAAGGCGTCGGACGACTACGTCCGGCAACTGGCGAAGCTGCTGAAGGAAAAGCTCGATCCGGACCGCGCGGTGTACGTGGAGTATTCCAACGAGGTCTGGAACAGCATCTTCCCGCAGTTCGGCGTCAACTTTGAGGCCGCCAAGGCGGAAGTGGCGCGCCTCGGCGACGGCTCCTCCCTCAGCGACCACGGGCAGGATCGCAACCAGTACTATTGGGCGTGGAAGCGCGTGGCCAAGCGGCTCGTCGAGATTTCGGCGATCTTCAAGGAAGTCTGGGGCGAGGACGCCATCAATGCCCGGGTGCGGCCGGTGCTCGCCAGCCAGTCCGCCAATCCGCTGATGATTCGCCTGCAAACCGAGTTCGTCGAGAAAAACTACGGCCCCCCGCACAAGGTCATTTACGGGATCGCCGGCGCTCCCTACCTGGGCCTTGCCGAGCGCTTCACCACCAACGACAAGCTCACCGTCGATCAGATTTTCAGCGAAGGCATCCCCGACCAGATGAAATGGGTGCGCGAGGTGACCGGCAATTACCAGCTGGTCTCGCGCTATTACCGCCTGCACAACATGTGCTACGAAGGCGGCATGGGCATCGAGGGCGAACACGCCGTGGATGCCAAGGTCGCGGCGAACCGTGATCCCCGCATCGGTGA
>JBEHXY010000027.1:0-18445 GCA_048498455.1 Planctomycetota bacterium
GTGAGGCTATAATCGCCCATGGGTTCCACGCTCGATTTTTCCCGTCCGATTCCGGTGTTTCCGCTGCCCAACTGCGTGCTTTTCCCGGGAGCGGTGCAGCCGCTGCATATTTTTGAGCCGCGGTATCGGGACATGACGGCCGCGGCGTTGAAGGACCAATCGGCACTGGCGCTGGGACTGCTGAAGCCGGGGTGGGAGACGCAGTATTACGGGGCGCCGGCGATGTACCCGGTGTTGTGCGTGGGCAAGATTGTCGCGCACGAACTGCTTCCGGACGGGAAGTACAACCTGCTGCTGCATGGGGTGACGCGGGCGAAAGTTCTTGCCGAGGTGCGGGCGGGCGAAGCGCACCCGTATCGGACGGCGACGCTGGTGCCGGTGATGGATGATCCGCCGATGGACACGGCGGGCGCCCGCATTCATCGCAACGCGCTCTATCACTATTTGACAGCCACGTCGCTGAATCGCCTGACGGTGGCGTCGTCGCTGCTGCCGCTGTTTGATGCGGAAGATCCACTGCCCACGCCGCGGCTGATCGACGTGCTGGCATTTACGCTGATCCAGGACATTCCGACGCGGCAGCAGCTTCTCGAGCAGCGGAATCCGTTGTTGCGCGGGCAGCATTTGCTGCGGGAACTCACGACGCTTGCCAAAACGCTGGAAGCCCAGACGCCGTGGCCGCCTCCGCAAAGCAATAATTGAAGCCGGTGCGCAGCGTGGGGCATGCGCGAGGCGGAAGGGCGGCGTGTGCCGTTGCCTTTACGACTGGCTGACCCAGGAGGCCGCAAGGGGCTTGCCGCCTTTTGCCAGCGACTGCACGCCGGCAATTTTGACGTTGGCGGCGTTGCGCACCGAAAGCAGCGGAATCAGCCCGAGGTTTCGCAGGACGTCGCCGATGCGGTCGGAGAGCCAGCCTTCGGCGCAGGGGGTCATTTCCTTGTCGCCATCGACGACGGCCATGTGCAGCGGCAGATCGGTGACGTCGCTGCCGGGGGTGAATCCCCAACTGTCGCTGAGGAAGGCCTCGCCCATGGCATAGGCGACGGCGAAGGCGCCGTTGCCCCATAGATAGCCATTGTGTTCGGGCGTGCCGGGCATTTCTTCAAAGGGGAAGGTCTCGACGGCATCGGTTTTCTGGCCGTAGGGGATTCGGAGGAGGAATCGGGGCGCGGCCAGGCCGAGGTTGGCGGCGTGCTTGTGGCCGCGGATTTTTTCCCACATGGCGGCATCGGGCGGCGGCTGCCAGCGGCCGGAGTCGGGGAATTTTGCGAAGCTCGGGAAGCCTGCGACCTTGGAGGTTGCGCCGGCGAGGAAGGGGATGGACGCTTCGTACATCAGACCGGCGAGCTTGGCCAGCAGACCGATGTCCTTGGGTTGCTGTTCGAAGGCGTAGTTGCCGACGACGAGGGACCAGGGTTCGTTGCCGGGAGACTTGGGCGTTTCGACCATCACCTGGAACATGCCGGTCTTGTCGAGGGTGGGGGTGGCGTTGAGGTCGGCGTAGAGCTCGTCCTTGGAGATATCGAAGATGAAGATTTTGAGGTCTTCGTCGGTGTTGAGACGGGTGGTGAGAAATTCCACGCCGCGCCAGGAGCTTTCGACCGCCTGGAATGCGGGGTGGCGGAGGATGGCGCGAAGGCCGGCGGAGAGGGCGTCCTCGACGAACTTGACCATCTTGGCCTGCTCGGGGGGCGGGGCGTCGACACCATAGCCGGCGACGACGCTCTGGATAAAGGCGTCGGCGTTGGCGGCGCCGGCGCCGGCTTTGACGGGCTGGTTGATGAGGCGCTCGAAGTCGGTCATGCCCTCCTCGCCTTTTGCGGCAGCGGGAGCTGCGACATCGGCGCCGGCCATCTTTTTGACTGTTTCGGCAGCTTCTTTGAAGGTTTTCGGGTTTTTAAGTTTTTCCCGAAGCGCCAGGAGCCCCTGGAATCCTTCGACCTTCTCGAGGATGGCTTCGGGACGAAAGTCTTCGATCTTGCGGAACTGCAGGGTGATCGCGCCCTCGCCCACGGGAATGCGGATTTCCGGCCTTACCTTCGCCATCACGCGCTCAAAGCTGTCGGAATCGATCGCGTGCGTTTTGCGGCCGGACACGGCTTCACCGGTTTCCATCAGCTCGCGGTTGGCGCGGCCGGAGAAATCGGCCATGACGAGGATGCGGAATTGCCGGTGCACGACCACCTGCGGGCCCTTGGGCTTCTCGGCCTTGGCGGGCGCTGCGGGTTCCGCAGCTTGTTCGGCGGCCGGCTCTTCGGCAGTGGCGGTGGCGTCGCCACTGGACGCGAAGGGATCACTGGTGGTGTCGCTCGAGGTGGCGAAAGGATCGCTGCCGGCATCGGTCGAGGCACTGGCAAAGGGATCGCTGGAGGTGTCGGTGCTGGCAAAGGGGTCGGCGGCGGGGGTGTCGGTCGAAGCGAAAGGGTCGCTGCTGGAGGTGTCGGTCGAGGCGAAGGGATCGCTGGCAGCGGCGTCAGTGGAGGCGAAGGGATCACTCGCGGCGGCATCGGGAGTGGCAAAGGGGTCGGCGGGCGCCTCGCCGCTGGCGGCATCGCCCTCGGCAGCGGGGGCTTCTTCCTTGGGCTCCTCCTTGCGTGTTTTGCTGGAAAATCCAAACGAAAAATCATCCTTCTTCTTCGCCATGGCGCCGACTCCCAGAAAAGACTCGCACAGAATTGGAACCCGCGCAGTGTAAGCCGGGCGTTGGTTGTTGACTAGCCCCTCCTGCCTCCCCCGGCGCTCCCCAACGGCCTTTGCCCCGCTATGATGCCCCACTTCCTTCCGAGGAATCCCATGTCCGTTCCCGCATCCAGGCCCCTCCTCCTCACGCTCAACGGCGGCTCCTCCTCCATCAAGTTCGCCCTTTACACCGCCGACACCCTCACCTCCATCCTCAGCGGACAGATCGAACGCATCGGCTCTCCGCACACGCGTCTCGTCGCCGCCGCCGCCAACTCCCCGGCCCAAACCATTCCCCTCGATGCACCCGATCACCCCACCGCCGCCGCCCACCTGATCGCCTTTCTGCGCCCTCAGCTCCACGCGCTGGCCGCCATCGGCCACCGTGTCGTCCACGGGGGCCTGCACCTCCTCGATCACCAGCCGCTCACCCCCGAACTTCTCGCCGAGTTCCGGCGCAACATTCCCCTCGACCTGACCCACCTCCCGCGGGAAATCGCCCTCATCGAGGCCTTTCGCACCGCCTTCCCCGCATTGCCGCAGTTCGCCTGCTTCGACACCGCTTTTTTCAAGGACCTCCCGCTCGTCGCCCAGCAGCTCCCCATCCCGCGCGAATTCCTGGACGCCGGCATCCGCCGCTTTGGCTTCCACGGCCTCTCCTACACTTACCTTCTTTCACGTTTCCAGCAACTCCACCCCGAAAGGGCAGGCGGCAAGATTATTTTCGCCCATCTGGGTTCGGGTGCGTCCATGGCGGCCGTCAACCGCGGAAAGCCCCTCGACACCACGATGGCCTTCACGCCCACCGCCGGCCTGATGATGGCCACCCGCCCCGGCGACCTAGACCCCGGCCTGCTGATTTACCTCCAGCGCGTGAAGGGGTTCTCCCCCGATGACCTGGACACGTTCATCAGCGAGCGCTGCGGGTTGCGCGGCGTCTCGGGCAGCAGCGCCGACACCCGCGATCTCGCAGCGGCCGCACCCACCGATCCGCGCGCCGCCCAAGCCCTCGAACTTTTCTGCTATACCGCGCGCAAATTCATCGGTAGCCTGGCCGCCACCCTCAACGGCCTCGATACCCTCATCTTCTCCGCCGGCATTGGCGAACACGCGCCCGGCATCCGCGCCGCCATCTGCCAGGATCTCGACTATCTCGGCCTCTCGCTCGACCTCGCCGCCAACGCCGAAAACGCTGCCACCCTCTCCACCGCCCAAAGCCGCGTTGCGGTGTATGTCATCCCCACCGACGAGGAAGCCGTCATCGGCCGCTTGACCGCCGAGTTGTTGAAGCAGGGGCGATCATGAGCAAGGCACGCTTCAGGCAGTACACCCTGACGGAACAAAAGGCGCTGGCCCGCTGGGCCGAGAAATGTGCGAAGCGCGTGCTGCCGTTGTTCGAGAAAGGCAGGGGCGAGGATGCCCGACCGCGGGAAGCACTCGCCGCGCTGCGCGCCTGGATACGCACTGGCAAGTTCAAGATGTCCACCATCCGCGCCGCCTCGCTGGGCTCGCACGCCGCCGCGCGGGAGATGGCCGACGACCCTGTCGCCACCTTCGCCGCCCGCGCCGCCGGCCAGGCCGTCGGCACCGCCCACGTGCCGCAGCATGCCTACGGCGCTGCGCTCTACGCGCTCAAGGCCATGGCCGCCGGCGATCCTGAAAAAGCCGTCGCCCGAATTGCCCGCGAACGCGCCTGGCAATCGGCGCAGCTTCCTCCGAAACTCCGCACCCATATCATGTCCCGAATCGTCGTGCGAAGAACCCGCGCCACGGTGCACATCACGCTCAACAAAGATCCCGGCTTTTGATGTCCCGCGCGTCTTTGCCAATGGGAATGCACGTCTGCCCCCGCCCTCGCTGTAACAAAAGGAAATGCCCATGCCTGACTCCCTTTCCGCCGACCTGCTCCAGAAAATCGACGCCTACTGGCGGGCCGCCAACTACCTCTCGGTCGGCCAGATCTATCTCCGCGACAACCCGCTTCTCCGCCGCCCCCTCGCCCCTCTCGACGTCAAAGTCCGCCTGCTCGGCCACTGGGGCACCACCCCCGGCCAGAACTTCGTCTACGTCCATCTCAACCGCGCCATCAAGCAATTCGACCTGAATTGTTTCTACATCTCCGGTCCCGGCCACGGCGGCCCCGCACTGGTCGCCAACACCTACCTTGAAGGCACCTACTCCGAGGTCTATCCCGAAATCACCCAGGACGAAGCGGGCCTCAAGAAGCTCTTCAAGCAATTCTCCTTCCCCGGCGGCATTCCCTCTCACGTGGCCCCCGAAACGCCCGGCTCGATTCACGAGGGGGGCGAGCTGGGGTACTCGCTTTCGCATGCGTTCGGGGCGGTGTTCGACAATCCCGATCTGCTTGCGGCGTGCGTGGTGGGTGATGGGGAGGCGGAAACGGGCCCGCTGGCGACGGCGTGGCACTCGAACAAGTTTCTCAACGCGGTGACCGACGGTGCGGTGCTGCCGATCCTCCATCTCAACGGTTACAAGATCGCCAATCCGACGATTCTCGCACGCATTCCGCGGGAGGAGCTGACGGCGCTTTTAAGGGGCTATGGCTGGGCGCCGCACTTTGTGGAGGGGGACGATCCCGCGCGCATGCATGCGCTCATGGCCAACGTACTGGACACCTGCATCGTGGCGATCCGGCAAATCCAGGGCGATGCGCGCACCGGCAAGACTTCCGCCCGACCCGTCTGGCCGATGATCGTGCTGATTTCGCCGAAGGGCTGGACGGGCCCGAAGATCGTCGATGGACAGAAGGTCGAGGGGACGTTTCGCGCGCACCAGGTGCCGCTGGCGGATCCGCACAACAATCCGGCCCACTTGCAGCAGCTTGAAGCGTGGCTGGCGAGCTATCGTCCTGAGGAATTGTTTGATGCGAGCGGGCGGCTGCGGCCGGAGCTGGCAGCGCTGGCGCCGGAAGGGGCGCGGCGCATGAGCGCCAACCCGGTGACCAACGGCGGGCTGCTGCTGCACAACCTGCGGTTGCCGGAGTTCCGCGATTACGCGGTGAACGTGCCTGGACCGGGCGTTGTGGACGCCGCGGACACCGCGGTGGTGGGAAAGTTTCTTCGCGAT
Organism: Planctomycetota bacterium; assembly: GCA_048498455.1. Classification (GTDB taxonomy): domain Bacteria; phylum Planctomycetota; class Phycisphaerae; order WQYP01; family WQYP01; genus CALCHA01. The sequence goes on from JBEHXY010000027.1 coordinate 5,767, forward strand.
GTGATCAAGGCGAACGCCGACCAGCGGAATTTCCGGATTTTCGGGCCGGACGAAACAATCTCCAACCGGCTGACGGCGGTGTTCGAAGCGACGGACCGCCAGTGGGATGCCGCAACGATTGCCGGGGACGAATTTCTCGCGCCGCAGGGGCGCGTGATCGAGGTGTTGTCCGAACACCAGTGCCAGGGGTGGCTGGAAGGTTACCTGTTGACCGGCCGCCACGGTCTTTTCAACACGTATGAAGCGTTCACGCACATCGTGGATTCGATGTTCAACCAGCACGCAAAGTGGCTGAAGGTGACGCTGGACCTTCCGTGGCGCCACAAGATCGCGTCGCTGAATTACCTTCTCGCGTCGCACGTATGGCGGCAGGACCACAATGGTTTCACGCACCAGGACCCGGGCTTCATCGATCATGCAGTGAACAAGAAGGCGGAAATCGTCCGGGTCTATCTGCCGCCGGATGCGAACTGCCTGCTGTCGGTGATGGACCATTGCCTGCGTTCGCGCCACTACGTGAACATCATCGTGGCGGGGAAGCACCCGGCGCCCCAGTGGCTCAATATCCAGGACGCGGCGCGGCACTGTGCGGCGGGGGTGGGCATTTTCGAATGGGCGAGCAACGACGAAGGAGCGGAGCCGGACGTGGTGATGGCCAGCGCGGGCGATGTGCCGACGCTGGAGATCCTGGCGGCGGTTTCGCTGCTGCGCCAGTCCCTGCCCGATCTGAAAATTCGAGTGGTGAACGTCGTCGACCTGATGAAGCTGGTGCCGCCCACCGAACATCCGCACGGCCTGTCCGATGCAGACTTCGACATCCTGTTCACGCGGGACAAGCCGGTCATTTTTGCCTATCACGGCTATCCGTGGTTGATCCATCGGCTCTGCTATCGGCGCACGAACCACGACAACCTGCATGTGCGCGGATACAAGGAGGAGGGCACCATCACCACGCCCTTCGACATGGCGGTGCTCAATGACATGGATCGTTATCACCTTGCCGGCGACGTGATTGACCGCCTCCCGCAGCTTGGCGCCAAGGCCGCCTATTTGAAGCAGCACCTGCGGGACAAGCTGTTCCAGCACAAGGCGTACATCCGCGAGCATGGCGTCGATATGCCGGAGGTCCTCAACTGGAAATGGGCGCCGGATCGCTAGCGGCGGGGCAACTCACCGGAAGGTGGGCGCGGGTCGCGTTTGGAGGGCGATTGAGCGTGTCCGGTCATTTTTCCTGCGGCAGCTTTTCGGCTGCGCGGTAGATGACCTCGCGGCCACCGGTTTCCTCGCGCGGATTGCGCCGCTCCGCCCACGCCTTGCGCTCGCCTTCGATGACCGGGCGCCCGCTCTCCTTCTCGATGCGGCCGCGGGTTTCGGCCACCACGCGCCCGGCGGCGGCCATGTCCGTTTCCAACTCGTCGACGGTCTTGCTGCCATGGGCCCGATGAAGGGTCGCGCCGATGGTTTCGCCCAGGCTCACCAGCGAGAGTTCCATGTCGCTCATGTGATCGCGCAGATTTTCGCGGCCGAAGAGGCCCTTGTGCTGGCGATAGCCTTCGACATCCATCCCGAAGGCTTCCTGGACGAGGGCGTTGGTGAGGCGGCGGAAGTCCTCGCTTCCCTGGGCCCCGCGCTTGTACCATTCGCCGACGACTTCGGCGCGTGCGGAAATCGAGCGCATTCGCTGGTCGACCCACTGGCGTGGATACCCGCGGCGCTCGTACTCGCGGCGGGCCCGCACCACGGCGAGTTCGGGATTGTCCGCTTCCTCAAGCCGTGAGGCGCCGCAGACGGCAAGCCACTGGCGGGCGGCACTGGCGCGCGCGCCGTCCACCACCTGCAGCACCCGCAACACGCCTTCCATGTCGGTGGCGACCATCAATTCTTCGCCATCCTCTCCCTCTTCCGCCGGCGTCATGGGAACGCGGAGGCAGACATCGACGATGCCCGGCTCGCGGCGCACCACTTCCTCCCAGACGGTCGCGGCGGATTCCGGATCCACCGCCACGCCGACGACATCCATCACTGCGTAAAGCGTTCGGCCCTCCACCACCGCCCGCCGCACCCGCTCGCTATCGAGCGCTGCCAACACCACCGGCCGCCGCACCCCCCGGCCATCACGTCCTGTGCGTTTCACAACCATGCTGCGCCCTCCGTTCCATGAGGACTTCGATTCACAAATCGCCCCGGCACCCCAACATCAATTATAGGCGCGCATAGATGCGTCTGCCCGACAAAAGCGCAAAAAAGAAAAAGCCCGGCACCTCATCCGTGCCGGGCTCTCCAATGGTCGCTCCCCTTCCCCCGTTTCCATCGTTCATTGAAGAACCATGGAAGACGCCTCAGGGCTCATCGGAGCCACTGGCAATCTGCTTCACCGGCCGGGCGGGCCGGGCTTCGATACGGCGGGTGGGCTCGGCGGGGGGGTCTTCGTTGACCGCCTTGTTGAGTTCGTCGCCGGTCGAGTTCAACCCCTTTTTGAACTCCACGATGGTTTTGCCGAGGCTCTTGCCCATTTCGGGCAGCCGGCGGCCAAACAGCAGGATACCCACCAGGCCGATCACCAGGAGTTCCGGCATGTTGAGATTGAAAATCGCCAGCGGCATGTGGATGCCCATCGTCACACCTCAGTTCCAGTCGCCAGCAAGCAAAACGCTCACCGCAACCCTTTGTTTCACATGCCCCTATCCTATCCCCCGCGCGACCCCCATGCAATCGCTATCCGCGGCGGTTCCGCCCGCCAATTCCCCGCGCGCCGCCTTGCCACCCCTGCCCTGACGGCGATAATACCAGCCGTCATGGAGATCAGACGCATGAAAACAGTCCTCGTCGCCGCCCTGTTGGTTGGCCTTGCCGGGTGCGAGGAGACAACGACGGTCTCGCCCGCACCGATCGGGCAAATGAGCTCGCAAAAATCGCCCTACGTGAAGACCACCGGAACCGTGCAGTCCGGGGCCGTCAAAACCATCAAACGCTGATTCCGAACGCTAACCCGGGAGCTTTCCATGCGCCTCCTGCTGCTTGCCCTGCTGCTGTCGCTGTTGCCGCTCACCGGCTGTGACTCCACGCCCAAGCCCCACCCCAAGGTCGAAGCCAGCCCGCAATCGACGATCAACGACCTGAACCTGCCGCCCCCGGTCGACACCAACGGGCGCATCAACCGCTATTGAGCTCGCAGATCGGCCCCCCCGGTCCGTGCGAGCGCATGCCGCACGTCGCCGATGATGCGCCCATCGTCCAGCGTGATGACCCGGTGCGCGCGTTCGGCCATGTGCGGATCGTGGGTCACCATCAGGATGGTGCGATTCCCCGCCGCCGCGATCTCCTCGAAAATGTGCGCGACATTCTGCGAATTGGTCTTGTCGAGATTCCCCGTCGGCTCGTCGGCCAGCAAGATGTCGGGATCGTTGGCCAGTGCCCGCGCGATGGCCACCCGCTGCTGCTCCCCGCCGGACAAATCGGTCGTCAACCGCCGCGCCTTTGCCCCCAGGCCGACGCGTGTCAGCAACTCCATCGCGTGCGCCTCCGCATCCTTCCGGGTGCGCCTGCCCAGCTTCATCATCGGCAGCGTCACGTTCTCGGCGGCGGTGAACTCCGGCAGCAGAAAATGGAACTGGAACACGAAGCCGACCGCCTCGTTGCGCACCGCGGTGAGCCGCGCGTCGGTCATGCCGCTCAGGGCCTCCCCGTGGATGTAGATCTCGCCGTGGTCCGCCCGGTCGAGGCCGCCCAGGAGGTAAAGCAGGGTCGATTTTCCGGAGCCTGACGCGCCGACGATCGACACGAACTCGCCGCGATGGATGTCCAGGTCGATGCCTTTGAGCACCAGCGACTGGTTGGACGCGTTGCTGCCCACCACCCGCACGAGCTGCCGCGTCGCCAGGAGCGTTCCTTCCTCGGGCGGGGCAGTGGCCGGCCAGGCGTAGCCTTCCACATCGCCGGGCACCTGCAGCTTTGGATAAATTTCCGACACCCGCAACTCCCTACGTCAGCGGACAGGTCGCGCTCGCGCGCGGACGATTGTCAGACAACGCGATCAGATAGCGCTCTAGGTCCTGGAACGTCCCCTCCACCATGAAGCCCTTGGCGCACTTTTCGATGTCGTCGTCCTGAAAGCCGAAGAATCCCTTGGGCATCGGGACCCGAGGTTGCGCGGCGGCGCCAACTGTCCGGGCGTTCACCTTGCCATATTCCAGGCGGCCGAAGCGCATGTTGATCGAGAATTCCTCGTCAACATACGTGATGACCGTGCGGCAGACGGCGCAACGCAGCCCCTCGCCCGCGCGGCGATAAACGCCGCCCTCACGCATCGCCATCCCGGTGCCCATCTCCGTCAGGTGACAGCCGACCGGTCCCGCGGCGTATTTCCGAAAATCGAATTCCACCAGCTGCCGATACCGCGGAAAGGCGCAGGGGCATCCCGCCCGGGCATAGAGGGCGAACACCCGGTCGAACACCTCCCGGCATTGTTCTAACATTGTCGCCACGATCACCCCTTGAAGAGTCGGTGTGCATGTATGAACTGTCGATCGTCAGTGTCGCCCGCGCAGGATGTCCACCGGGTTGAATCGGGCCGCGCGGTTGGCGGGCAGTGCGGCCGAGACCAGCGTGATCACCAGGGCCGCCACCGCCGCCGTGGCATAATCCCTCGGGCGTTCGGCCATGAGAATGCCCTGCGCCTTGACGATCCCTTCGACCGGGAACTTGAGCTGCCGGATCGCCAGCACCACCAGTTTTGCGATGCCCATGCCCGCCACCGCGCCCACGACCCCGATCAGCATGCCCTGGATGATGAAGCTGTTGCGAATGTCCGCCCGCGTCAGGCCGTAACTCCGCATGATGGCGATGTCGTTGACCTTTTCCATCACGCTCATGGTGAGGATGTTGAACACGCCGAACGCGGCGACCAGCAGGATGGCCCCCGCGATGATCATCGTGATCGCCTGCTGCACCACGAAAATGGAAAGGAAGTTCTGGTTGGCCTCCTGCCAGCTCTCGGTTTTCTGCCCGGTGATTTCTTCAATCTGCGCCGCCAGGGCCCGTGCCTTTTCCGGATCGTCGCCCTTCACGGTGATTTCCGTGATCACGTTCTGCTTGTCCAGGAGCACCTGGGCGTCGCGCAGCAGCATGTACGCACGGCTCTGGTCCACCGCCGTGATGCCCGTGGAAAAAATGCCGACGACCCGCGTGCTCGTCCGCGCGCCGGCGGGGCCCGTGGCGATCAGCGTGTCTCCCAGCTTCGCCCCCAGCAGCCGCGCCAGGCCGTCCCCCAGCAGAATGCCGTTGGCCGTCGAACGCAGCCGCTCAAAGCCCTTTTCGGATCCTTCCACCAGCTTGCCGCCGATGCTCGTCACGCGGACCTGTTCCACCGGCTCGATGCCATCGACCTCCACCGCCATCTGCTTGCTGCCGTACGCCAGTACCGCGTTGCCGCTGACGGTCGGCGCCGCCGCCACGACCCCCGGCAGGCTGCGGATCATGCGCATGACCTTCTCCGGGTTGCGGATCTTCGCCACCTTGTCCTGCGGCTTCTGCCGGACGAGATCGATCACCGCATCAGGGCCATACACCTTTTCGAGAAACGGCGCCACCGTCTCCCGCGGCTCGCTTTTCACCGAGGCATGCCCGCTGCCTTCCACGGTTTCGTCGATGAACTTGGTCTCAAAGCCCTTCATCATCGCGTTCATGGCCACAAAGATCGCCACGCCGATCGCCACGCCCGCCATGCAGATCAACGTCTGCCGCCGCCGCCGCACGATGTACCGGATCGCGATGTTGAACTGCAGGCTATTCATTGGTCGCTTCATCCCCCGAGCGCGTCGGCACGACCGGGACCTTTGCCGCCGGCAGCTTTACCGGCGCCACCTGCTTGGCATCCGCCACCACCTGCTCGCCGGCCTGCACGCCGCTGGTGATCTCCACCTTCTCCAGGGTGCGGATGCCGATGGTCACTTCCCGGGGCTCATACCGTCCGCCGCCCGTGCTCACGTAGACTTTGTGATCGAGCACCGCGGCGACCGGCACGATCAAGGCCCCGCCTTTTTCCGATTCACTTTCGATGAAATTCAGCTCGCCGGTCATGCCCACCCGCAGCCCCTCGGGCCGCTCCACAAACGCCACCTTCACCTCGTACGTCTTGTTCGACGGGTTGGCGCTGGGCAGCACCTCGATCACCTTGCCCTCCAGGATCCGCGGCTTTTCCGAGCCGTCACGAGCCTGAAACGCGTAGAGCTGCATCTCCACCTTCTGGCCGATGCGTGCCCGGGTGACATCTTCCTCATCGACCGCGGCCATCATCAACAGGTCATCCGCAGCCGCCACCAGCAGCAGCTTTTCGTTCAGACCGACGACCTGCTGGTTCTCCACGTAGCGCTCCAGCACCACGCCGTCGATCGGGGCGACCACCTGCGCGTCGGCCAGGTTGGCCTCGGCCTTGCGCAGGTTCGCCTGCGCCACCTCCACACGCCGGTCGCTGGTGATCCGCCAGCTTCCCACCTGGCTCTCGAGCGCGGTCACGGTGTTCACCCATTGCACGTGGCTCTTTCGGGCAATGTCCAGGTCGTTCAACGACGCCGCCTGGCGCTCGAAGGACGTGGTCACCCGGTCCAGCGTGTTCTTCGCAATCTCCACTTGTTCCCGTGCCTCGGCCAGGCGGGCCTCGATCTCCAGTTTCTCGGGTGCGCTGGTCGCCGCCTGCTTCTGCGCTTCGGAGAGCTCGGCCTTGCACTTCTCCACTTCGTAAGCCAGTTGCTTGTCATCCACCCGGCCGAGGATCTCCCCTTTTTTGACCGATGCCCCTTCGCGCTTCTCAAAGCCCACCAGCGCCCCTTGCGCCTTGCTCTTGATCACGTATTCGAAGTCGGGCCGCACCACGCCCGTGGCGTAAAAGCTGCGGACGATCTGGCCTCGGGCCACGGGCACCGTCGGCACCTCTTTGTTGCGGAAGAACACGGCCCACGCCCCCACGCCCAGCGCTGCGACCACTAGCAGGAGCACCACGATCGGCACCCACCCCGCTCCCGCGCGCTGATACCGCCCCCGCGCGCCCAAAGCGCCAGCCATAAATCCCTCAACGAGTGCACAGCGAATCCCATCATTATAGACGGCCGCGGTTCGACTCGTTCCAAAAATCACAAAGCAGCCCCTCGGCATTTGTGACCACGTTTGCCGACCCGGCGACGCTGCGGCGGCTTGACACAACTCCTCCGCCGCGCTAGAACCCCCTGAACTTAACCCCGGAGCCCCGCATGGCCCTTCAGGTCGAACTCAAACGCATCATCATCACCGAAACTTCCGATCAGCAGGTCATTTACCTGAAGGAAGTGGCCGGGGAACGCTCCTTCCCCATCGTCATCGGATCGACCGAGGCCTTCGCCATCGATCGCCGCCTCAAGGGCCAGCCCACCCCGCGCCCGCAGACCCACGAGCTGCTCTCCTCCGTCATCGAAAAGCTCGAGGGCAAGCTGGAGCGCATCGTGATCAACGACTTGCAGGACCACACCTTCTTCGCCCGGCTGGTCATTCGCCACCACGGCAAAACTGTCGAAATCGACTCCCGTCCCTCCGACGCCATCGCCCTGGGCGTCGCCAACAACGTTCCGATCTTCGTCGCCGAACACGTATTGGACGAAGTCGGAAGCTGAATCAAAGCAAGCAGGGCGCCGCTGCCCGCCTCACTTCACCCGCTCCGCCTTCAACCCCCGCTTCTCCAGTGTCGCCACAATTCCCTTCTCCCCCAGCAAGTGCGCCGCCCCCACCACCACGAAGACCGGCTCCTTGCCCTCTGCCAGCTTCCCGATCTTCTCCGCCATCGGCCCGTTCCGATCCTCAATCAGCTTCTTCTCAATCGACTTCGCCGCAGCATCCCCCGTGGTCGCCTCCTCCGCTTCCAGCTTCTCCGTCATCTTCTCATCCCCCGCCTTCCACGCCGCCACCAGTTTCGCCAGCGTCTCCTGCATCGATTTCGCATCCTCCCCCGTCAAATCCACCATCGCCAGCTGCTCGTCTTCCGTCAGCCCCGCCATCAAGTCCAGTTGCCCCTCCGCCGTCTCCAGCTCCACCACCCGCTTCCCCGCATCCGCCTTCAAAAAGTGCATGTCGATCCCCTGCTGCGGATCCAGCCCCGCCTTCATCGCCACCAGCCCCTGCAGTGTCACCCCCGCCAGCCACGGCTTCATCCCCGAAATCGTCGCCACCGGCACGCCCATGTCCCCGCAAAACGCCTCCAGCTTTTTCCACGTCTCCGCCGGCACGTGCTTGTCCAGCGTGTCCCCGTTCCCGTACATCCCGTCCTTCATCGCCTTCATCGCCAGCGCGAAGGTGTTCGCCTTCGTGACGTCCACCTCCACCACCAGCACCTTCGATTCCTTGAACGCCGCCTCCATCGCTTCGGGCAGCGGGTACATGTCATCGGACGCCGCGTGGATCGACCCCACCAGGTACACCACCGTTGTCGGCGAAGTGACCTTCCACATCATCCCCACGCCCGCGGCCCGCGTGGTTGCGGGACCCTCCGCCCGCGCCGCCGCCGCCAGCATCAGCACGCCCAGGGCCACCCGTGACGTTGTCCGCGATACCATGCCCATCACGCGTCTCCTGTGTGCCGATCAATCCCGGAAACGGAAGTGCACAAACAGCCGCCCGAAATTCTTCGAATCCTTCTCCACCCGATGATACATCGCCTTGATGTCGCCGCGCTGCAGAAATTTCAGCACGCGCTCCTTGAGCACCCCCGATCCTTTGCCCGGGATGATTTCCACCAGCGTGATCTTCTTTTCCACCGCCTCGCGCATGATGGAATTCAGCGCGGCCTCGATCTGGCCGCCTCTGTTGAAAATGTCATGCAAATCGAGCTTCAGCTTGGCCACGGGTGACTCCAGGATTTGCGACGGCCGAGGGAAAAAGACGGTCCCCGCCCTTACTCGGCAGGCAACGCGCGGGTGCGAATTTCGCCCTTGATTTTCTCGACGAAGCCGTCCGCAGGCATCACGCCGAGGTCCTTGTCTTTGCGCGTGCGGATCGCCACGGCACCCGATTCCGCTTCCTTGCCGCCGATCACCAGCATGTACGGTATCTTCGCTTCGCGGGCCCGCCGGATCTTGCCCCCGATCTTGTCGCCGCTCAAGTCGATCTCCGCACGCACGCCCGCCGCGATCAGTTTCGCCAGCACGCTCTTCGCATAATCGTTGACCTTTTCGGAAATCGTGAGCACCGTGACCTGCGTCGGCGAGAGCCACACCGGGAACGCCCCCGCAAAGTGTTCGATCAGGATCCCGGTAAAACGCTCCATGCTCCCGAAGGGCGCCCGGTGAATCATCACGGGGCGGTGCCGCGCGTTGTCCGAGCCGATGTACTCCAGCTCGAACCGTTCCGGCAGGTTGTAATCGAGCTGCACCGTGCCCAGCTGCCACTTGCGGCCGATGACGTCCTTCACCATGAAGTCGAGCTTGGGCCCGTAGAACGCCGCTTCGCCGAGCCCTTCCTCCGCCTTGATGCCCACTTCCTTGACCACCTTGCGCAGCGTCGCCTCGGCGCGGTCCCAGTTCCCGGGATCGCCGACATATTTGTCGCTCTTGGGATCGCGCAGAGAGATGCGCGCTTCGTAATCTTTGAAACCCAGCGTTTCAAAGACATGCATCACCATCTCGACGGTGGTGCGGAATTCATGTTCCACCTGCTCGGGCGTGCAGAACAGGTGGGCGTCATCCTGCGTGAAGCCGCGGACACGCGTCATGCCGTTGAGCTCGCCCGATTGTTCGAAGCGGTAAACGGTGCCGAACTCGGCCAGCCGTACCGGAAGGTCGCGGTAACTGCGCGGTTCCGCGGCATAGATCTGGATGTGGTGCGGGCAGTTCATCGGCTTGAGCAGGTACTCGCTCTCGTCCTCGTTGTCCCGCTCTTTCATCTTGATCGTCGGGAACTGCGATTCCTGATAATACGGATAGTGCCCGCTGATCTTGTAGAGATCCACCTTGCCGATGTGCGGCGTGTAAACCGGGACGTACTCGCGCTTGGCGAGCTCCTCGCGCATGAACCCCTCCAGCTCCTGGCGAATGATCGCCCCCTTGGGCATCCACAGGATCAGCCCGCTGCCCACGAGGTTGGAGATGGTGAACAGCCCCATCTGCTTGCCTATCAACCGGTGGTCGCGCTTCTTGGCTTCCTCCAGCTGATTGAGATAAAGATCCAGCTCCTTCTGCGTGGGGAAAGCCGTGCCATAGACACGCTGCAACTGCTGCTTCGTTTCATCGCCATGCCAGTAGGCCCCGGCCACACTCATCACCTTGAGCGCGCCCACCCGGCCGGTCGTCGGAACGTGCGGACCGCGACAGAGATCCTCCCAGTTTTTCCCGGGTTGGCCGGTGGCGTAGAAGCTGATCACGGCATCCTTGTCCGCCTCGACCGCGCGCTGCGCGTTGTCGACCTTGTAGGGGTTTCCCTCTTTGTTGAGCTTATCGAAGGCCGCATCACGAGCGAGTTCATATCGCGTAAACGCGCGATCTTCCGCGATGATCTTCTTCGCTTCTTCCTCGATCCGTGCAAAATCATCCGCCCCCAGCTTGTGCGAAAGTTCCATGTCGTAATAAAAGCCGTTCTCGACCGGCGGGCCGTACGCCAGCTTGGTCTCCGGGTACAGCCGGCTGATCGCCTCGGCCATGACATGCGCCGCGGAGTGACGGACCAGGTACAAGGCGTTGGCGTCGCCTTCCTTGGGCGTCACGATCGAGACCGAGGCATCTTTCGTGATCGGGGCGCCCAGGTCGCGGAGCTCGCCGTCGACCACGATCCCCAGCGCATCTTTCGCAAGACGGGGACCGATGGATTCCGCCACCTGGCGGCCCGTGACGGTGGCCGCGTCGAATTCCTTCACTGCGCCGTTGGGCAGGGTGATCTTGATCATTGCTCGCTCCTTGCAAACCCGCCCGCCCGTGACTCTATCGGCTGTAAAAACGAAAACGGCCCAACCGTGTATCCGGCGGGCCGCCAACATTGCCTGTCGCGTCTGCCGAATACCTAGTTGGACCGCGTAGTCATCCGCATAACTTGTACGGGTGCCTCCAGATTGGCGGCAATCGTAAATGGTTGGCCCCCTCGCCGTCAAACGCCTTACCACCCCACGTCGCAGCGATCGCCCGGAATGAATTTCTTGTCTTTGCCCTTCCATTTGACCGTGCAGCCAACCGCCTCCGTCACCGGCGCCGCCACCGGACGCCCCGCCAGCAGCGCGTCGACAGCATCCGCAAGCTCGTGCGTCTCCGCCTTGCTGATGTCGCGCGGCGAATTGTCCATCCGCCCGACATACCGCAGGCGACGCTCCCGGTCGAACAGGAAAAAATGCGGCGTCTTGATCGCCCCGTACCGCGCGGCGATCTCCTGCGTCTCGTCGTGCAGGTAGGGCCAGGTGAAACCCAGGCGGGCGGCACGTTCCCGCATCGCTTCAAAGTTGTCCGTGGGGTAATCCTGGGTGTCGTTGGCATTGATGGCGACATACGCCACCCCCTGGGGCGCGTACGCGTTGACGAAGGCCTTTTCTCGGGATTCATTCCCCACGACGTAGGGACAATGGTTGCACGTGAAGCAGACCACGAGCAGCGGCGAGGACGCGAAGTCCTCCAGCGCATGGACCCGACCGTCCGTGCCTTTGAGGCGGAAATCCGCGGCCTGCTGGCCGATCTCCAGGGTGAATGCCATGCGTTACTCCTGTGTGCGGGGCGCGGCGCCGAGCATCCGCAAAACCAGGTTGTCGCTCTCCCACACATGCCCGGCAAGGATGCGGGTGATGGCGGCATGCATCTCGGGAGGCTTGTTTTCCAGGAAGAACAGGTTCTCGACAAGGCTGCCATTGTAAAAACGATGCACGAACGCGCGAAAGGCGTGAAACCCCTGTGCCATGTACGCCTGGTAATCCCGCAGCGCCGCATCGCTGCCGGTGCGCCGCCGGTGCAGGATCCCCGCGGTCGCGCGCTCGGCCGACGAAAGCGCCAGATGCACGCCGCTGGAAAAAATCGGATCCAGAAAGCCGGCCGCATCGCCCACCAGCACCCAGCGCTCCCCGAATTTCTGTTCCACCGCGTAGCTGTAATCGGAAATCGCCCGATACTCCTCCGTCGCTTCCGCCGCCCGAAGCCGCTCTTCCAGCCGCGGCATGGTCCTGACGGCATGCCAGAAGAGGGCGTCCTCCTTCCGTTCGCCCGGCCCGGTAACGACCCGCGGAGGATCCCGGTAAACCACGCCCACGCTGGTGCGACCGTCCGCCAGCGGAATCAGCCACACCCATCCGCCGTCAAACAGGTACATCGTGATGTAAAACGGATCGTCCCCATCATGCGGAGGCAGGTTGCGAAAATAGTTGTAAATGCCGACGCGCCCGTAGGTCGGCGACCACTGGCGAAGTTTGCGCTTGGTCGCGATCAGCGCCGCGCGTCCCGTGGCGTCGACCAGCGTGTCGGCGACGAGCCTGCGGCCATCCGCGAGCAGCAGGCACGCGGCATCCTCATCCACCGATTCAATCGGCGTCTGTTCCATGATCGTGGCGCCGGCGGCCCGGGCCCTCTCGAAAAGCAGCGCATCCAGCGATTCACGCAACACCTGGAACGCCGGCGTCTCGAAGCCCGGTGAGGGCTCAAACGCGAACACGGCCAGCCGGTCGGTGGGGGGGTGATAAAACCGCGCCCCCAGTTTC
>JBEHXY010000028.1:0-17707 GCA_048498455.1 Planctomycetota bacterium
GAAACTGCTCGGCCTCTTGCGCGAGCGTGCGGCTGCCAGGCCGGAACGCTCGGGAATCGACATGCTCTCGTCCGAAGCGTTGCAGGCGCTCGCGGCTTTGCACGACCCTTCAACCACCGATGCAGCGATGCAGGAGTTTCATCAGACCGGGCTTTTGCGCGAGGGATTCGGCAGCCAGCAGGGGCTTGCGTACCTGCTGGCGCGAATCATGGATCCGGCGCTGCCGACGCCGCTGCGCATTCAATACATTTCAGCCCTGCCCAGACCGTCGGAGATGCGGCGAGAGGCCCTGAACATCCGGCCCCCGGCGCATGTCGCCCTGGCGTTTGCCCAGCGTGCGGCAGCCACCGACGATCGGCAACTCGCCGACGCGCTGCTGGCGGTCGTCGGCGGCGTCGCGCGCGAGCAGGCCTACCTGGACGACCAGGGCCGCGCCGACCTGATGGATGCGATCGCGGTGCTGCGCGCGATGGATGTGCCCGCCGCCGATGCGGAGCGAAAAAACGAAATCGAGCAAATCACCTGGGAGGCCAGTCCCGGGGCGTATGCACAGTTGGCCTCCCCCTGCGGGCAGGTGATTTCGCGGGCCCTGCTGCCGGCGGATTTGCACAACGTGCAAAAACCGGAAGGGCGCGACTTCATCGCCAGCCTCCTTGCCAGCGGCGCTTTTCCCGACCTTGAGAACCACCGCGTCACCACCACGCCATGGCTGCAGGGCGCCGACGGCGTGATCCATCCTTGCACCTATCCGGTGTCCGGCGGTTTCAATCCCTCCGTCAACACCATGAGCGCTGGATCCAGCGGCGGTTTCTCCTCCCTCGTGCGGCCGCCTGTGGACCTTCCGGCCGGCACCTACCAGTTCTTCTTCCGCTTTTCGGAAGCCGGCAAGGCGCTGGGGCAAAGCTACGCGGTGCCCCTGTCCATCCCGCAGTGAATTCGCCCCGTGCCGCGTGTTCCCCCCCGGACACAGCCGCAGGGAAAAGTTGCGGTGCCCGATCCCCCCCGCACCGCAGAGGCAATCGCGGTGAATCGTCGCCGCAACTTGTCATCGCTTCCCGGCGGCTCAACCAGCCCCACACCTGCCGCCAATTCCCTTTTTTCCCCATTGTTTTGTCAATTTCTCGCCGCCTAGCATGCTCCAAGGCACCAGCGAAAGGAGTGGCGATGACGACCGAGATGCACACCGACCCCGTCGTGAAACAGTTGCGCGAGGGGGTTTATCGAGATGGGATTGTCGGCCTGCCCAATGCCTTTCCGCGCGAGTGGGCCGCCCAGCTGGATCTCGACCTGGGGGCCGAATTCATTCGCGCCCTCTCCGCGCGCAAGGGCACCGCGCCCCGCGGCTGGAACCGCTTTTATTTTGAGCCCTACGCCGAACGCCTCCGCGGTTTCGTGGCGTGGGCGAGCCATCCGGTGATGTGCGCCCTGTCCGAAGACATGTTCGGTCCCGACTACATGATCGTGGAACTCGGCTGCGACACGCCCCTGCCCGGCGCGGTGAACCAGCCCTGGCATCGCGATTTTCCGCTGCCCGACGCCACGCGCAACGAGCGCCGTCTCACCTCCATCGCGGTGAATGCCTCGGCGGTGGATGTCGCCGACGACATGGGCCCGTTTCAAGTGGTGAAAGGCTCGCACTTTGACGACGACGCCGGATTTGAGGAGGGGATGTTTCCGCCCGAATCGGACAAGGAGAAGTACGAGCAACAAATGGTGTCGATGCATGGCAAGGCGGGCGCGCTGTCGATCCGCTCGGGCCTCACCATCCACCGCGGGTCCGGCTCGTCGGTGCGCTCGACCAAGCGGCAGGTGGCGATCCTCGGCATCGTGTCGCGCGAAGACCGCGCGGTGTGGAAACGGCTGGCGAACCCGGCGGACAACACCGTGCCGCGACTGCGGATGTCGCGGGCGTTTCTCGAAACGCTCGATGAGGAACTGGTGAAACATCTGAGTTACGAGGTGGTCAGCGAGACGGAGGAAACGCTGCCGCCGCACCACACCCATCACGATTTCGAAGGGTTGAAGATGAGCGAGTTCCGCGCCTGAGCGGCGACTCCTGCGGGCGCCAACGCTTCAGAACGCCGACACTTCAGCCCGCCGCCGCCGCCGCTTGCGGCGCTGTTAAAGCGTGCCGGTGTCCACCTTTTCCTTCGTGGTGTCGGGCACGCCACGCACTTCATGCGTGCGGAAGTTCGCCACGTCCTTCAGCATGAACATCGGCACGCCCGCCTCATGCGGTGCCCGCACGTTGAAGAAGTCGGCATCCTGCACGTCAAAAAGCCAGAACGGCGGCCGCATGTCCGGCTTCGCGCAGGTCGACTCGATGTTGTTCAGCGAAATGCCCTTCACGTGCCGGATGAAAAACGCCGACGACGGAATCACCCCGAACATCCCCGGCTCGGGATACATGAATTCGTTCTCCGGCGGCACCACTTTTTCAATGCCCGCGGGGGCGCCGCCGGGCCACAGGATCCGCACGTTGGAAATGTGCACGTCCTCGATTTCATGCCCGGGAATGCCGGTGATTTCACACGCATACTGCGCCGCGCGGTTCTGCGCCACGATGTCGGAAATGCTCACGTGCCGGATCGCCCCGACCGCCGTCGGCTTGCCGGCTTCGTCCGCGGGCATGCGCCGGCGATCGCCCAGGCGGATGAAGATCGGCAGGCTGCCGATCTCGCGCATCGTGATGTTGGAGATCGACACGTTGTCGATGATCGCCCCGTCCACCGCTTCCAGCGCCAGCCCCTGGCAGCGATCGAACACGCAGTTGGAAATCGTGATGTTCTTGAAACCGCCGTTGGATTCCGTGCCGAACTTGATGCGCCCGGTGCCCGGGGCCCGCTCCATGTAGGTGGCGTCCAGCATCGAGCCGACTTCCCAGCCGCCCGCCACCAGGCAGTTGGTGATCGTGATGTTTTCGCACGAGCGCGCAAAACCCAGCCCCCACGACGATTTCAGGCAGATGCCGTCGTCCGCCGGCGAGTTGATCGCACAGTTGGACACCCGCACGTTGCGGCAGCCGTCGATGTCGAAGCCGTCGCGGTTCGTGTCGATCTTCAGGTTGTCGATGGTGAAGTTGTCGATGCCGGTGGCCAGCAGCGCGAAGTGGCCGCCGCGCAAAACCGAGAAATTCGACAGCGTGACGTTCTTGCAGAGCTTCAGCGCGATGGACTTGTTGCCCGCCCCGGGCGCCTGCCCGCCGTTGTCCCGGAACGGCTGCGAAAGATCGGTGGTGAATTGCGTGTTCGGCCGCCCCCCGCGCCCGCCCCGTGCCCCGGCGTTCTGCGTCGCGGCGCCGGGATTCTGCGCCGCCAGCGCCCCCGCAAAGGGATCGCCGCCGCCCCGTCCACCGCGTCCCCCGCCCGGGCCATTGCCGTTGCCGCGCCCAGGCGCCGGAACAGCCGCCGCCGCATCCGGTGCGGCGCCGGGTTGGCCGGGTTCCGCCGGCGCGTCCGCTCCACCCGGTGCCTGCGCTCCCGCAGCCCCGCCGCCGCGCGCCCCGCCGCGACCGCCGCCTCCCCGCGCTCCGCCCCGTCCTCCGCCGCCTCCGCCCAGCCCGTTATTCACCCCCATCGTTCCCTGGCGTCCGCCCGCCGCGGGCGCGGGGTTGTTGTTGCCGTCGGCGTCATACAGCCCGCCGTCGATCATCCCCGGCCCGGTGATGGTCACATGGTCCAGGTTTTCCCCCCAGATCAGCGAATTGTGCCAGTGCGAATGGCCAAAGTCCTGGTAGCGGGCCACATCGCCGATGTCCTCCGGCGCGTCAAAGCCATCGCCGCCATGGATCGTGCGGTTGGCCGCCAGGATCTTCGCCCCCGAATCGATGAAAAGCGTGATGTTGGATTTCAGCCGGATCGAATAGGAAAGATACGTCCCCGCGGGCAGCCGCACGGTGCCGCCGCCGGCCGCCGCCGCCGTCTCGATCGCCTTGTTGATGGCCGGCGAGTCGATCGTCTTGCCGTCGCCCGCGGCGCCGAATGCCCGCACGTCATAAACGCCCGCGACCCCCTGCCCCTCGATCACCTTGCAGACCGCCGCCGGGTGCGTGGGCGGCGCCAGTTCGCGCGGAGCTGCCGGAGCGGCCGGGCCTGCCTGCGCAAAGGCCGACGAGGCCGCAAGAGCCACCGAGAGCGTCAGCGCCGCGAGAGAGATTTTACGAGCGTCGTGCATGCGGAAATCATCCTTTGGCTGGAGATGAACGGGGGTGCCGCCGAAGAGGGGACGGGGCGGTCGATGTTCTTTACAACGCCGCCGCGCCCCCTTTATGGCAGCCCTTCGTGCCAACACCCGCGACGCGGTTATGCTAACGTCCACATGCGGATGCAAACCGGGGTGAACGATGAGGCGGCAACTCCAGGCGGGACTCGGTGCGATGGCCCTGGCGGCCGGCATGCTCGCCTCCCTGCCGCTGCGCGGCGCCGGCGATGCCCCCGCCGCCAACGCCGTTGACCGCGTGCTCGCCACCATGCCCCTGTTCCCGAAGGAGGATCCCTGGCGCCAGGACATCTCCCGGGAGCCCGTCGATCCGCGCTCGGCCGCCATCGTGGCGACCATCGGCGCCGCCAAGCCGCTCCATCCCGATTTCGGCGTGAGGTACGGCATCCCTTTTCAACTCGTCGACCCCGCGACCCCGCGCGTGACCCCCGTGTTTCGCTATGCCGGCGAATCCGACGCCGGCCCTTACCCCCTCCCGGCCCACCCGCTGATCGAAGGCGGTCCCGATGCGCCCCACGATGCGGACCGCCACATCCTCTGCGTCGACCCCGTCGCCGGCAAACTCTACGAGCTCTACAACGCCATCCAGACCCCCACCGGCTGGACCTGCGGATCCGGCGCGATTTTTGACCTGAACCGCCCCAGCGTCGGCCAGCGCAAGGCGGGCTGGACCAGTGCGGATGCCGCGGGTCTGCCGATTTTCCCGGGGCTGGTCCGCTACGACGAGGTGGCGATCCGCCGCAAAATCGACCACGCGGTGCGCTTCACCGTGGCAAAATCACGCAACGCCTTCGTCGCGCCGGCGAGTCACTTTGCCAGCTCCAGGACCGACCCCAACCTGCCGCCCATGGGCATGCGCGTGCGCCTGAAGGCCGCGCTCGACATCACTGCATACCCCGAAGACGACCAGGTGATCCTGCAGGCCCTCAAGACCTATGGCATGATCGTCGCCGACAATGGCAGCGACTGGTTCGTGTCCGGGGCCCCCGATCCGCGCTGGAATGACGACCACTTGAACCTGCTCAAAAAAATCAGGGGAAGCGACTTCGAGGTCGTGAAAATGGCCCCATAACAGCCGCGCGGCAAGAGGATGGTGCGCCGCGGCGTTGGAAAGAGGGAGGTGTTCCATGGCGAATCAATGGCCCACGCGGCGGGATGTCCTGAAGGTGGCGGCGGCGGCCGGGGCGGCCGCCCTGGGCGCGCCGGCGCTCGGCCAGGCCACCGCCCCCGCAACCACCCGCGCCGGCAAAGAATCCATCGTCGGCATCCAGCTCGGCGCCGGACCCCTCGCTGGCGACGTCGACAAGCTCCTGGATACCCTGCGATCCGTCGGCGGAATCAATGCCCTCTTCGTCTTCATCTTCGGCCACGAAGCACGCTTCATTCCGATGGCGCAGCAGGGATTCCGCGGCGGCAATTACGCCATCCCGCATATGAAGTACTACCAGGGCTCCGGCCTGAGCTACGACGACATGCGGGCGCCCGAATTCCCCGATCTCGACATTCTCGAACGCACCATGAAGGCCACCCGCAAGCATGGCTTCAAGACCTTCGCACTCATCGAAGAAGCCGAAGGCGAGCCGCCCGCCGCGCCCTGGCAGGCGCTCTACGAAGTCGATTTTCACGGCCGCCGCCAACGCGATCCCTGCAGCAACAACCCCGGCTACCGCGCCTTCAACCTGGGGCTGGTGGAGGATTACGCGCGCACCTATGACGTCGACGGCTTCATGTGGTCGTCGGAGCGCCAGGGTCCGTTCACCAGCGCGATCGGCGCGAAACATGGCGGGGCCGCGACCGATCCTGGCCGCTCGACCTGCTTCTGCGAGCACTGCGTGAAAAAGGCCGCGGGTCTGGGAATCGATGCCGCCCGGGCGAAGGCCGGCTTTACCGCGCTGGAGGACTTCGTGCGCGCCGGCCGCGCCGGCAAGCGGCCACGCGATGGCTATTTCGTGACGCTCTTCCGGCTCATGCTCAAGTTCCCGGAGATGCTGGCCTGGGAACAGTTCTGGATCAACAGCCGCCGCGACCTCATGATCGATATCCGCAACAAGGTCAAAGGCATCACGCCGAAGACGCCGGTCGGCTTTCACGTCTGGCACAACGCCAGCTTCAGCCCCTTCTACCGCGCGGAAATCGACTTCGCCGACATGGCCAAAAACGCGGACTTCATCAAGCCGGTGGTCTACAACCGCTGCGCGGGAAGCCGCATCAAGACCTACGTCAACAGCGTGGGCCAGACGATCTTCGGCGACCTGCCCCCGGAGGTGATCCTGCAGATGCATTACGACTTTTTTGACTACAAGGAAGCTCCCTATGCGGAGGTGGCGGAGAAGGCGTTCTCGACCGATTACATCGCCCGCGAGGTGAAGCGCACGCTGGACGATGTCGCCGGCAGCGGGGTGCCGGTGTATGCCGGGCTCGATTGCGACATTCCCGGTTCGACCTACACGACGGAGGGGGTGAAGCAAGCGGTGCTGGCGGCGTTCGGGGCGGGGGCCAATGGCGTGATCTTCGCCCGCAACTGGGGGGAGATGAACCCGGAGCATGTCGGCGGCATCGGTGCGGCGGTGAAGGAACTGGGCATCGGCTAAGGCGGCCGTCAGCGCGGCGCGCTGCTGTTCTGCCAGGTGGTCCAGTTGCCGTCGACCCGACGGGTGGTGCCGCCCTCTTCGAAGACGAGGAGGTCGGTGGCGATTTTGTCGATGAAAAAGCGGTCGTGGGAGACGGCGACGACGGCGCCGGGGAAGTTGACCAGCGCGCGTTCCATGATCTGGATGGAGGGGAGGTCGAGGTGGTTCGTCGGCTCATCAAGGATCAGCACCTGCACGCCGGAGAGCAGGCAGCGGGCGAGGGCGACGCGGGCCTTCTGGCCGCCCGAAAGGGTGCCGATGCGCTGCATAAGCGAAGACTCGGAAAAACCCATCAACTCCAGGAACTTGTGGACGGCTTTGCGCGGGGCTTTGAAGGCGAGGCTGCCCTCGCCGCCGACGGTGTTCACCGCATGCGTGACGGTGTCGGCGAAATTGAGATGTTCGAGGGTGTCGTTGAAGGAGACGCACATCGCGCCGCCGAGCCATTCGACGCTGCCGCTGTCGGGCGTTTCGTCCTCGGTGAGGATGTTGAGGAGCGTCGATTTGCCGCAGCCGTTGGGGCCGACGACGACGAGCCGCTGGCCGCGCGTGAGTTCGAGCGAGACGTTTTTGAAGAGCAGGTGGTCGCCGTAGCTTTTGGAGAGGTTGTTGAGCGTGCCGAGGCGTTCGGAGCACTTCAGATTCTGGTAGAGGCTGGTGACGATGGCGTCGACGGGCTTGGGCTCCATGGATTTTTTGATGTTGGCGAGCTTGCGCTTCAGGTAACCGGAGGGATCCTTCGCGGCGTCTTTGCGATCGGCAATGGCTTCGGATTCAAACAGCAGCAGCTCCTCTTCGTGCTGGAACTGGTTTTCGAGCATTTTGAGGCGGGCGGTGCGCTGGCGGACGTAGTCGCCGAAGGAGGCGACGGGGTATTCGTGGGTGTGGTGATTCTCGATTTCGACGATGCGGGTGACGACCTTGTCGAGGAAGTGGCGGTCGTGGGAGACGAGGATGAGGCCGCCCTGGTGCTGCAGGAACCACTTTTCCAGCCACGCGATGCCGGCGAGGTCGAGGAAGTTGGTGGGTTCATCCATCAGCAGGAGGTCGGGTTTTTCGAGCAGGATTTTGGCGAGGGCGGCGCGATTGCGCCAGCCGCCGGAGAGTTGGTGAATCGGCTTGTGGCGGCGGGAATCATCGAAGGAAAGCTGCGAGAGGGCCGTGTCGATGAGGTTGTGGTAGGTCCAGCCTTCGAGGTGTTCCATCTGTTCCAGCAGGTGGGCCTGGCGTTCCAGGAGCTTGTCCTGCTCTTTGTCGGTGGGCGGGTCTTTCTCGAAGCGGGCGGAAATCTGTTCGAGTTCGCTTTCCAGGGCGCGGATGTCGGCGAAAACGTCTTCGAGGACTTCCTGGACGGACTGGTCGGAGTCGAGTTCGGAGAACTGCGAGAAGTAGCCGATCTTCACGTCGTCGGTGAGATCGACGGTGCCTTCGGTGGGCTGGTCGCGGCCGAGGATCAGGTTGAGGAGCGTGGTTTTGCCGGTGCCATTTTTGCCGATGAGGCCGACGCGTTCGCCGGCGGCGACGCGGAAGAAGACGTCTTTCAGGACGAGGCGCGAAGGTTCTTCGAATTTGCGGGTGACGTTTTTGAGGCGGATGAGAGACATGAGGCTCCGGGTATAGGGATTATCCAGTGTGCATTATTCATTATTCATTATTCATTTGGGGGGCGAGGTCCCAGTAGATGCCGTAGCGGCGGTTGGAGAGGGTGTAGAAGGGGGCGAAGGTGAGGGGGGCGGCGGAGGTGGCGGCGGAGAAGGTGCCGGGGTTGGCGGCGGTTTTGAGAATTTTGTCGGCCGGGGTGCCGGGCGTGGCGGCGAGGGTGGGGAAGGGGGTGGCCGGCGCGTTGCGGCGGCCGCGGCCTTGCGGTGCGGCGCCGAGGTCGGCGGCCAGGACGAGGGGGCCGTGCAGGAAGGCGACCCGCGCGGCGTTGTCGGGGAGGGGTTCGGTGCGAAGTGACTTGGGCAGGGTGAAGGTGAGGGTGTCGTTGGCCCATTTAATTTTAAGGGTGAAGTAGTCGCCGGGTTTGGGAAGGTCGGCGACGGGTTGGCCGTTGAGGGCAACTGCGTACCCCCCTGTGGCCCAGGCGGGGCGCCGGACGTGAAGGGTGAACTCCCGGGGCTCATCCATGGTGATTTTGAGGGTCACGGTATCTTTTTCAGGAAAATCCGTTTCCATGACGAGGTTCGCGCCCAGCAGATCGGAGCGGGCGGTGGAGGGGGCGAAGAGGTTGACGTGGATGCTGGTGGGGGAGTGGTAATAGATGCCTTCGGCGTGGAGGGCGTGATTTTCGAGGCCGGTGCCGCAGCAGCAGGTCATGCCTGTGAGTCCCTGGTACTCGTGGGTGACGCCGGGGCTGACGGGGACCATGTAGCAGACCTGGCCGTCGTTGAAGCTGATGGAAGCGAGGACGTGGTTGAAGAGGGCGCGTTCGTGGAAGGCGGCGAATTCCTCGGAGGGGGTGAGGGCGAAGAGGAGGCGTGTGAGCTTGAGCATGTTGTAGACGTTGCAGGATTCGGCGGTGCGGAGGTCCTTGGTGCGGTGGTTGTTGCCGTCGATTTCGTCGGAGAGTTTGTCGGGGGCGTCGAAGGATTCGTCGTAACCATGGCCGCCGGTGGCGAAGGAGTGGTGGTGGACGACGGCATCCCAGAAGAATCTGGCGGCGTCGCCATCGGGCACGTTGCCGGCGTTGATGTAGCGGACGAGTTCGCCGAGGAGCTTGGGGACCTGGGTGTTGCCGTGCTTTCCGCCGAGGATGTCGTTTTTGGCGGCGAGGGGATCGACGATGGCGTTGTGGTGGAATTTTTGGGAGAGGGTGAGCCAGCGTTTGTCGCCGGTGTCGGCGTAGAGATCGGCGAAGGATTCGTTGATGCCGCCGAACTCGCAGGAGAGCATGCGCTGGAGCTGTTGGTCGGAGAGGGGAGCGAGGAGGGATTCGGTCCAGGCGGCGAATTGGAGGAAGACGTCGAGGGCTTTTTTGTTATTCGTGCGGCGATAGGCGTCGCGGAGGCCGGCGAGGATTTTGTGCTGGACGTACCAGGGGGACCACATGCCGTTGAGATCGAAGCCGGAGGCGCGGATGTCGCCCTTGGAGAGTTGTTCGAAGCAGAGGAGGCCGTCGATGGGGGGAGCGGCGGCGGCGCGGGAGGCGGGTTGCGAGGCGGGCTGGGTGGCGGCGAGGTCGAGGCCGGGGTTTCCGCGGGGGCCGACGCGCGGGGGATTGCCCATGAGCGCGCCGACGTAGCCGTTGCCGCGTTTGGCCTGGACTTCGGCGAGTTCGTCGACGAGGTAATCGGCGCGTTTTTTGAATTCTTGATTGCCGGTGGCGGCGAACATGAGGGCGCAGGCGGAAAGGTAGTGGCCGGCCATGTGGCCGGTGAGCTGGCGTCCGGGGCCTTCCCAGCCGCCGTAGTCGGCAGTGGCTTTGGGCTGAAGGCCGGCGAGCTGGCGGAAGTGGAAGAGGAGGCGGTCGGCGTCGAGGCGGAGGATGTTCTGGATGCCGAGGTCCTGGGCGCGTTTGAGGGGGCCGCCGGTGAGGCGGACGGATTCCAGGGGGATGGGGGTGACGGCGAAGGGAATGGCGGCGTGGACGGGGGTATCGGCGGCGCGGGCGAGGCGTGCGAGAAGCGAGGCGCTGGCGGCGGCGAGGGAGGCGGCGAGGAGGTCGCGGCGGGAGAGATTCATGGGGCGCCTTTCGAAGGGTGTCGGGTGTTGGGTGTCGGGTCAGGGGGTGCGTGCGGGCAGTGTAGCGGCGGCGCGGATGCGGGGGGAATTTTCGAAGGAGAAGGCGGGGAGCCTGGAGCGGTCGAGGCCGGCGAGGTGGAGGAGGTCTTCGGGGGGGCGGGAGAAGGTTTTTCCGTCGAGGCGGGTGGGGGCGTTGGTTTTGAGGTAGCGCCAGGAGCCGTCGCCGTAGACTTCGGTAAGGAGGGCGGCGAGGCGGGGGTCATAGGCTTTGAGCTGGTCGCGGTTCCAAATGCCGGAGTGGACGGTGGGGTCCTGGCGCTGGGCGGCGCAGTTGAACCAGGCCTGGGCGCCTTCGGCCCAGTATTCCTGTTCGTCGGTGGCGGAGTAGGAGTGGGCGAAGAGGCCTTCGTGCATGGCTTGCTGGTAGGTGTCCTGGAGCTTTTTGTACCAGGCAGGGTCGGCGCGGCGGAGGGCACTGGCGACGGTGTGGGAGAATTCGTGGATGGTGATGTTTTCGTTGCGGTAGGGGTCGGAGGGGAGGTTGAGGAGGTTTTCTTCGGCGCAGGTGGCGAGGGGGAGACCGCCGAGGCCGCGGGAGCGGCGGTCCTGGAAGGCGGCTTGATCGGGCTCGAGGTTGCGGCGGTTCTGGTTTTCGGGGATGTCCATGGTGTATTCGGTGACGGCGATGATGCCGAGGCGGACTTTGGCGGCGGTGAGGGCGTCGGTGACTTTGGCGGGGGAATCGGCGAGGAGGTGGTCGAGGGTGTAGGCGGCTTCGAGGAGGGCGAAGTCGGAGGTGTTGGGGGAGGCGATGATGGGGATGCCGCGGAGGGTGAGGGACTTGGTGTAGAAGGGGGGGAGGCGGTAGGAGCGGCGGAGGGTGTCGGGGATGGGGGCGACGTGAAGCGGGGCGAGGGCGGGTTGGGTGGTGGCGAGGGGACGGTAGGTGGCGGGGGCGGTGGTTTGGGCGTGGGCGAGGGCAGCGTTAAGGAGGAGGGCGAGCAGGGGCGGGAGGAGGGGTTTGGGCATGGGGGCTCCGGGTGAAGGTGGGAGTATAACGCGGAGGGGCGGGGGGTATTGGGGGACAGGTGGCCAAGTTGTTTGGTCAGGTGACCATTTGGCGAGTGCTGTAAGTTTTTGCGGGTGCGGGTGTTGGGAGAGAGGTCCAGAGGTGGCCAAATGTTTTTGCTGCGTGTGGGGGGTGGAGCAAGGTGCTCATGCAAGGGGCGGAGCGACGCCGTATACATAATCCACAAACTGCACAAATGATCACCCATGTTTTGGGTCATGGCGCTGGTTCCTCCCGTATAAGGGGGGTCGCGCCCAGTTTGTGCGCGCGCGATGGGCGTGGGGTTTGGGGTAAGTGGTTGGGGGTGCTCGGGTTGGGGGATTTATTTTGGTGCCACTTCAAACTCTTTTGCTGCCAGGTTGTGCGCGCTTTGGGGGACGGCGGCGCGAAGGCAGATACGATCGAGGGAATTGGGCCGTGGGTGCAGTGCGGTGCTGGGCTGACAGGGGCTGAATGGAGATGAACTATCGGCGGGGCGGAGCGTAGGGTGTGAGGGAGGACGAGGCCATGACGCTGGAGTATGCGACGCCGCGAAGGCGGGAGGTGGGGATGGGGGAGGTGGTGGGGCCGCTGGTGCTGGCGGGGTGGTGGGTGTTGTATGCGGTGGTGTGTCAGCGGGCGATCGGGCAGCGGGGGTATCCGCCTTTGGATGCGTACTGGCAGGGGATGACGCAGTTGTGGGTGGTGGGGGTTCCGTTGTCGGGGCTGGTGCAGGGGCGAGGGAAGGGGCGGTCTGTGGGGCTTGTTGTGTATGGGGTGGCGACGGGGTTTGTGGATGCGGCATCGTGGCCGAGGATGGTGCCCAACCATGTGGACGTGGTGATGACGGCCATGATGACGCTCCTTTTTTACGGACCGGTGCACGTGGTGGTGGCGGGGGTGGTGGAAGCACTGGGGCGGCTGGCGGGGCGGTGGGGGCGGTCGGTGGTGGTGGGGCGTGGGAGCTGGGTGGGCGTGCGGGTGGTGGTGGGGTTGCTGTTGCTGGTGGGGGCGTGGTACGTGCCGGTGGGATATGCGCGATACGACGCGTGGTGGCTGTGGCGGGAGGGGCGATCGCTGGCGGACGCAGGGTGGGCGTCGGGGCAGGCGTGTGTGTATTCGCGCGACGCTTCTTTTAGCGATGGGGCCCTGTATGGGGAGGTTGATTTTGATCGGGGAACGGGGTTGTTGCGGCGAATCGACATGGGGTATGGGTGGGAACCGGCATACAACGCGCGGGTGGGAGAATTGCTGGCGCTGCATGGGAGGCCGGCGTGGGCGGAACCGGCGATTCCGGCGACGGCGGACCTGAGGAACTATCTGGACGATGAGCGGTTTCGAAAGGTGGAGCGCTTTCCGTATCGGGTGAATGGCAGCATCTGGATCCGGGGTGGGGGCTGGGGTTTTTCGGTGGAAAGCACGGCGCGGGGAAGGTTTGATTTTGGCAAGGGGAAGGAGGCGGGCGTGTATTGGCTGGAGGATCCGGCGTATCCGGACGTGGTTTTCGTTCGGCAGGGGCGGGAGGAGCTGCTCCTGTTGGACGGGCGGGGAAACCTTCTGGCAAACGTGGTGCGGCCATAGGGGGCTAAAAAAAAGTGCCGCGGTTTGAGGCCGCGGCACCTGGGGAGTTGATGGGGGTGGTGGGGTTCAGTGCTGTTTGGCGGGGGCGGCGTTGAGGGTGAGGGTGGAGGGGGCGAGGTTGGGGGAGGTGGCGGTGAGGGTGATGGGGCCGGCGTCCTTGGTGGAGCGGACGTAGAGGGCGATGCGGCCGTTGTAGGCGTCGTGTTCGGGGGCGCGGAAGTCCTGGGCGACGAGGTGGGCGTTGGAGACGGAGATGATTTCGCCGGGGCCGGTGATGGAGAACTTCACGTGGTCGGTGGCGGCGGGGACGAGGGTGCCCTTGTCGTCGGTGATGTCGACGGAGACGTAGGCGACGTGGTCGAAGTCGTTGGCGAGGCTGGTGGTGCTGGGGGTGAGGGAGATTTTGGAGGCCTTGCCGGCGGTGGTGAGGACGTTGGCGGCGACTTCCTTGCCGTTGTTCCTGGCGACGGCCTTGAGGGTTCCGGGGGCGAAGTCGACGTTAAAGGTGCGCGGGGCGTTGATGTCGATTTTGTTGCCGTTGGGGCCTGGGGGGAGGAGGTCGCCGCGTTTTTTGGTGCCGAGGGATTGGTCGTTGAGGAAGAGTTCGACTTCCTCGGCGTTGGAGTAGACCTGGACGGTTTCGGGGTGGGGCTGGAGGTTGGCGGGGGTCCAGTCGACGACCGCACCGGGGCCAGCGCCACCACCACCGCCGCCACCACCGGGAGCGCCACCGCCGGCGCCACCGCCACGAGCTCCGCCGCGGCCAGCGCCGCGTCCGGCGTTGGGTGCGGGAGCGGGAGCAGCGGTGTAGACGAAGCCATCATTCGCGACGGGAGCGGCGGCGCCGCCGGGGGCTGCGCCGGGGTTCAGGGGCATGGGGTTATCGGGGTTGTCATCGACGGGGACGCCGGGGGCGCCGCGTCCGCGTCCAGCGCCGCCCCGGCCGCCGGGAGCGCGGGCGACGGTTCTGGCCATGTAGACGACGGGCTGGGTGGACCACCAGGAGGCGCGGTCGAGGGCTTCGGCCTTGGGGTAATCGGTGGCATCGAGGACGCCGGCGCCGGCGCCGCCGCTGTGATAAGCGAAGGTTTCCCCGAGGTAATCGACGCCGGTCCAGATGAATTGGCCGGAGTGTCCGGGGTTGTCGCGGGCGTCGGTCCAGACGGCGAGGGTGCGGCCCTGTTCGGTGCCGACGATTTTGATGGGTTTTTCTTTCTGGGCGGCGAGGAGTTCCTTGTCGCGGTAGTTGGTTCCGACGACATCGAGGAGGTCGGCGAGGCCGTTTTTGTAAGCGCCGCCGTTGTCATCGGAGTTGGGGCGGAAGAGGGCCTGGGTGACGGCGCGGGTGGGGTCATTTTCGTGGAAGGTTTTGACGAGGCCCTGGAGGATGGGGATGGCGACGGCGGACTTGGGGGTGTCGTGGATTTCGTTGCCGGCGGAATAGAGGATGATGGAGGGGTGGTTGCGGTCGCGGCGGACGGTGTCGCGGGTGTCGACGAGGTTCCATTCCTTGAAGTAGAGGTGGTAGTCGGCGGAACCCTGGCCGGTTTTGGCGACGGTCCAGCAGTCGAACATTTCATCCATGACGAGCATGCCGACCTTGTCGCAGGCGTCGAGGAATTCGGGGGAGGGGGGGTTGTGGGCGGTGCGGACGGCGTTGGCGCCGTATTGCTTGAGGATTTCGAGGCGGTGAATCCAGGCGTCTTCGGGGACGGCGAGGCCGAAGCCGGGGATGTCTGCGTGGAGGCAGACGCCTTTGAGCTTGAAGTTTTTGCCGTTGAGCCAGAAGCCGGTTTCGGGTTTGAATTCGGCGTCGCGGATGCCGAAGTTGACGGTCTGGTCGTCGAGGGTTTTGCCGTTGGCATCGAGGGAGGCGGTGGCGGTGTAGAGGGCGGGCTTCTCGAGATCCCAGAGGGTTGGGTTGTTGACGGTGAGGTCGGCTTCGAGGTCGGCGGTTTGTCCGGGGGCGATCATCTGGGATTGGGAGGTGGCGCTGCCGGCGGGTTTGCCATCGGGGCCATTGAGGGTGATGTGGAGGGCGGCGGGTTTGCCGGCGTTGGAGGTGTTGACGACGGTGGTTTTGACGTGGACGGTGGCGGCGGCGGGGGAGACTTTCGGCGTGGTGACGAAGGTGCCGTTGAAATCGATGTGGAGGGGGTCGGCGATGACGAGGCGGGTGTGGCGGACGATTCCGGCGCCGAAGTAGTAGCGGGAGGCGGGTTGTGCGGAGGTGTCGGTTTTGACGGCGATCACGTTTTGGCCGGGGACGAGGTTGGGGGTGAGGTCGTAGTGGAGGCCGACGTAGCCATAGGGGCGTTTGCCGAGGGATTTGCCGTTGATGAAGACTTCGGAGTTGGCCATGACGCCGTCGAGTTCGATGGCGACGGTTTTGCCGGCGGCGGAGGCGGGGAGGGTGAAGGATTTGCGGTACCAGGAGATGCCGGAGGGGGCGAAGGCGCCGGAGCCGCGGGTGGGGGCATTGGCTTCGAACGGGCCTTCGATGGCCCAATCGTGGGGGACATCGAGGGTGCGCCAGGATTTGTCATCGAAGGCGGGGGCCTGGGCTCCGTCGGCATCGCCTTTGAGGAAATGCCAGTCCTTGTCGAAGTTGAGGGTGTTGCGGGCGGGGTCGGCGGCGAAGAGGGGGGAGGCGGCGAGGGCCGCGGCAAAGGCGACGAGGGTGGAGGCCTTGGAGAGACGGTGGGTGGCGCGCATGAAGAATCCTTTTGTAGAGTGTGTCTGAGAACAACGCCGGGAAGGCGGAGGCATTACGTGGGAGGAAGAAAGGTCCTGGGGAGGGGGAGCGGAACTGCGAGAGGAGCCCGAGCGGGTCTGGAGTTTGCTCGGAGGGGGATGGCTCATTGAACAGGAAAGGTGCCATGACAATGCAGGAAAAGGGTGCGCGGCGGCGGTGCGGGGCGTGGGCGGCGGGGAAGGGCGTGCGGTGGCGGGTGTGGGCGCCGTTTTCGAAAAAAGTGGAGCTGGTGCTGCTTGAGGGAGCGGGGAAGCGGGCGCTGGAGATGGCGGCGGAGGGGGAGGGGTATTTTGGGTGTGAGGTGGAGGGGGCAGCGGATGGGCAGCGGTATGCGTTTCGGCTGGATGGCGGGGAGGAGCGGCCGGACCCGTGTTCGTTGTGGCAGCCGGAGAATTTGCCGGGGCCGTCGGCGGTGGTGTTTCCGGAGCGATTTTCGTGGAGCGACGGGGGGTGGAAGGGGGTGGAGCGCGGGGAGCTGGTGATTTATGAATTGCACGTGGGGACGTTTACGCCGGAGGGGACGTTTGAGGCGGTGATTCCGCGGTTGAAGGCGCTGAAGGAATTGGGGGTGACGGCGATCGAGCTGATGCCGGTGGGGCAATTTCCGGGGGGGCGGAACTGGGGGTATGACGGGGTGTTGCCGTACGCGGCGCAGGACACGTATGGGGGACCTGCGGGGCTGGCGAAGCTGGTGGATGCGGCGCATGGGGAGGGGCTGGGGGTGATTCTGGACGTGGTGTACAACCACTTTGGTCCGGAGCACAATTACCTGGCGGAATTCGGGCCGTACTTGATTGATTGCTACCAGACGCCGTGGGGGAAGGCGGTGAATTATGACGGGCCGGGGTGCGGGGCGGTGCGGGATTACGTGCTGGATAACGCGCGGATGTGGCTGGAGGAATTTCATTTCGACGGGCTGCGGCTGGATGCGGTGCATGCGATTTATGACCTGGGGGCGCGGCACATCCTGGCGGCGATCAAAGAGGTGGCGGCGGAGGTGGAGGGGCGGAGCGGGCGGAAGATTCATGTGATCGCGGAGAGCGATTTGAATGATCCGCGGGTGCTGCATGGGGCGGAGCGCGGGGGGCATGGTCTGGATGCGCAGTGGGCGGATGATTTTCACCATGCGGCGCATGCGTTGTTGACGGGGGAGCGGCGGGGGTACTACAGCGATTTCGGATTGCCGGAGCAGGTGGCGCGGTCGCTGGAGACGCCGTTTGTGTATGCGTGGACGTACAGCGCGCACCGGAAGCGGAAGCATGGGGCGCCGGCGGAGGGGTTGGGGGCGGATCGATTTGTGGTGTGTTTGCAGAATCATGACCAGGTGGGGAATCGGGCGAAGGGGGAGCGGCTGGCGGAGATTCTGGGGGCGCCGGAGAAGGTGCGTGCGGCGGCGGCGCTGCTGCTGTTTTCGCCGTACATTCCGCTGCTGTTCATGGGGGAGGAGTATGGGGAGCTGCGGCGGTTTCCGTTTTTCTGTTCATTCGGCGGGGAGGAACTGGTGCAGGCGGTGCGCGAGGGGCGGAAGCGGGAGTTCGCGGATTTTGTGCAGCCGGGGGAGACGATTCCGGATCCGGCGTCGGAGGAGACGTTCCGGTCGGCGGTGCTGACGTGGGAATGGGCGGAGGGGACGGTGCATGGGGGATTGCGGCGGTTGTATGGGGATCTGCTCAAAGCGCGGCGGGAGTGGCCGGCGCTGCGCGAGGGGAGCGGGGAGCGGCGGGCGGTGGTGGCGGAGCGGGACGAGGGGGGATGTTTGCTGCGGTATGAGCGTGGGGGGCTGTTGATCTTGTT
>JBEHXY010000029.1:0-17662 GCA_048498455.1 Planctomycetota bacterium
TCCAGGTAAACGTAAGAACAGCCTCGGGTCAGCGTGGTGAAAACCTGCTGATGCCGCTCAGGGGCAACCCTGATTCAGGTGGCGTCCAACAACCCTGTCTCTTGTGCCGCAAGGCGCAGGAACCGCAGGATGTAAAAAACAAACCGTGATCAATTGATAAGAACAAACGGCCGGTATCGAAAGATATCGGCCGTTTTTGTTTTTTGCGGGGGGGAGGCGCGCAACATTGGATGGATGCAAGCGGAGCGGGCGGTGAATGAAGAAGGCGTGCGGGAAACGACCTGGCGGAGCGGGACCTCCCGGCGAGACTCGCAGGCGTGACGCGGGCGGAGGATGCCGGTCTATCGCAACGGCGCTGCCCTTTGCATAGCCAGAGGGATCGGGAACATTCGTTGTCGTTCGCCAAGATCGGTCGACTTTCACGTCGCGTCCCCCATCGGATAAGCTGCAGCGATGCCTCCATCTTCCATTGGTCACGTCCTGTTTCTCTGCACCGGCAACTACTACCGCAGCCGCTTCGCGGAGGAACTCTTCAACCACCTTGCCAGGGAGGCACACCTTCCCTGGCGCGCGGAATCTTCCGGGCTGCGCGTGGAGGGCGGCAGCGGCACCAACATCGGTCCGCTGTCCCGCTGGACGCGTGACGCCCTGCTCGCACGCGGCATCGATCCGCAGACCGGCGAACGCATGCCGCGGCAGGTGTCGGAGAGCCAACTCGCGGCTGCGGACATCATCGTTGCCGTGAAAGAGGCGGAGCATCGGGCGCTATTGCGAGACCGCCATCCGGCGTGGGAATCGCGGGTTCGCTACTGGGGGGTGCACGATCTTGATTGCGCCACGGCCGCCGACGCTCTCCCCGAATTGGAACGGCTGGTGCGCGGCCTTGTGGACGAACTTCGCAGGTCCGCTTCGGCCCGGCCATCGCAGACCGCCCCCGCGGATGCGCCCGGGGAGCGCGCCTGATGGTGCCGGATCCGACGCTCGTGCGCCGGGCTGCCGAGGCCATCACCGTTGGCGACGCGTTGCTCATCACCGCCGGCGCCGGCATGGGTGTGGATTCCGGCCTGCCGGACTTTCGGGGCCCGGAGGGTTTCTGGAACGCTTATCCTGCGTACCGGCACCTTGGTTTGCGTTTCGCCGATGTCGCCAATGCCCGCTGGTTTGCGGACGACCCGGCGCTCGCCTGGGGTTTTTATGGTCACCGGCTGCAGCTGTATCGATCCGCGACTCCGCATGCAGGTTTCACGATCCTTCGCCGCTGGACCGCCCGCGCCGCCAAGGGTGCGTTCGTGTTCACCTCCAATGTGGATGGACATTTCCAGCGAGCGGGATTTTCCGGTGAACAGGTCGCGGAAGTTCACGGCAGCATTCACCACCTGCAGTGCAGTGGAACGTGCCCCGATATCTGGCCTGCGGACGGCACCGACGTCGCGGTCTCCCCAGAGACGTTCCGTGCCACAGAACCGCTGCCTCGATGTCCGCGGTGCGGCGACCTCGCCCGTCCCAACATTCTGATGTTCAACGATTGTGGCTGGCGCGAAGATCGTACCGATGGGCAACTCGTGACGCTTGATCGGTGGCTTGGCGCCCTCACAGGGGGCCGGCTGGTGGTCATTGAATGTGGCGCCGGCACCGTGATCCCGACTGTCCGTCACTTTTCCGAGCGGGCCGCCTCGCGCCCCGGCGCGATCCTCGTTCGAATCAATCTGCGGGAGGCGCAGGTTCCCCGCGGTGGCATCGGCATTGCCGCCGGCGCTCTCGACGGTTTGCAAGCAATCGACGAGGCGCTTCCCCTGAACGAGCCGTAAAGCCGGCGCGCCGCTCCGCATCGCCCGCCGCTGCCGGGCGGATTGCGTTTCACCCTTCCGCGCGTACCATGTCCCGCATGGATTCACTGCCGATCGCCACTTCCAGCACTCCGCCGGCCCTTTCCGCGACACTTGCTTCCCCGGTACTTTCGATCGTCTCTCCGATGTACAACGAGGCCGAAGGCATCGCGGAATTCGTGCGGCAACTCCACGCGGCGATCGATCCGCTCGGGGTCGCCTGGGAGCTGGTGCTGGTGAACGATGGCTCGCGCGACGCCTCGCTGCAGGTCGCCAGCGGCCTCGCCACGGCTGATCCGGTGGTGCGGGTGGTCTCCTTTTCCCGCAACTTCGGCCACGAGGCGGCGTCGACGGCCGGCCTTCGATATGCGCGCGGACAGGCCATCGTCCTGATCGATTCCGACCTGCAGGATCCCCCGACCGTCATCCCGGAAATGTTTGCCAGGTGGCGCGAGGGGTTCCAAGTCGTCTATGGCGTGCGGTCCAAACGCAACGAGGAGACCGCGCTCAAAAAGCTCACCAGCTGGATGTTCTACCGGCTCATGGGATGGCTGGCGAAGATCGAGCTGCCCAAGGACACCGGCGATTTCCGCCTGATGGACCGCAAAGTGGTTGACGCCTTCAACGCCCTCCCCGAGCGCAACCGCTTCGTCCGCGGCATGATCTGCTGGACCGGCTTCCGCACGGTCGGCGTGCCCTTCGAACGGGCTCCGCGTTTCGCCGGGAAGACCAAGTACAACTATATGAAGCTGGTGCGCCTGGCGATCGACTCGATCACCGGGTTCACCACCGCGCCGCTGAAGATCGCCACCTGGCTGGGCACGCTGATCTCGCTGGCCGCCATCGCCTGGATCTTTGTGGTGATCCTGCAGTTCATCTTCTGGCGGGACTACCGGCAGCCGGGGTACACCTTCCTGGCCATTGCGGTGCTTTTTCTCGGTGGCGTGCAGATTTTTCTGATCGGCATGGTGGGGGAGTACCTGGCCCGGACCTATGAACAGGTGCAGGGGCGGCCGCTCTACATCGTCAGCGACCTTGTGAATTTCGGGGAAACCCGGGCGGTGGGGGGGGCCAACGGGGGGCTGCTGCCCGCGGGCCCGCCGGCTTTCGACCGTTGAGCAGCGGGCGATAATCGCCTCTACCGGGGTCGCAATTTCTGCAGGGTTCGCGCAGGGTCTGCCGATAGCTCGTCGGAAGGCACATTTTGCGCGTCGCCCCCGGCGGCGCGCGGCGACGCGCTGGAGGCGCGCCAAAAGTGATGCCCGGCGGAGCCCCGATGACCACGGTCATCTCCCAATCCGATCCTCTCAAGCCCCTGCCCGGTGCCGGCCGCGCCGCGCGCTCCAACCCCTGGCGGCGGCTGTGGCAGATCCCCCTTCTCATCGCCGGCGTGGGCACCTTCGCCTTCGGCGTGAAGGCGCTTGTCCACACGATCCGGCCCATTCCTTTCGAAACACATGTCGCCGATGTCCGCACCATGCTGGCCGACGGCCGCTACACCGACGCGGTCGACCGCATCAACGTGCTGGCCAACCATTTCACCCTGCCCACCCAGCTGGCGACGCTGGAGGTGCTCTCCGGCGACACTCTGTACCTCGCCCAGCAGAAAGAGCCCGTTCCCGTTCGCAAGAATTTCGAAGGCATCGCGGCTCATTATGCCCGCGGGGTCAGCCTCGGCTTCACCCCCACGGTGCTGCTCAACGAACGCTGGGGCGATGCGGCGCTGGCCCTGGGTGACGCGCCCACCGCCATCGAGAAATACGAGGCCGCCGTGGCTGCGGAACCCGGCGTCTTGCGGGCCCACATCCGCGACCTGGTGGCGGCTTACCTGGCCGGCGGGCAGGCGGGCAAAGCACAGGCGGCCGTCGATCGGCTGCTGGCGACCCCCGGAGTCCCGGTGGACGACCGGGCGTGGGGCCTCTGCCAGAAGATCCGCATGGCGCTGGCGGACGGCGGCTCGGCGAATGCGGAGCTGGAGCGGGCGGTGCAGACCGCGATCGCCGCCCTGGCGGACATGCCGGAACTCGATCCGGCGGGCCGCGTGCTCCTGTGGATTGGCCGGGCCGAGTGCGAAACCGGCGCCGCGGAAAGCGCCCGCAAGCATCTCATCGACGCCCGGGCGCACTTTCTCGTGCATCACCTGGATGACGGCCGGGCGGCATTGCTGCTGGCGCGGCTCGCCCAGGCGGCCTATCTCCGCAGCGGCAAGCCGGAAGATCTGCAAACAGCCAGCGACCTGTACCAGGAGATCATCACCGGCCACGCCGGCACGCCGATCTGGGCCGCCGCCCGCCTGGGCCGCGCCGAGCTCGCCCTGGCGCGGGGCGACACCCGCGGTCAGGCCGGCGAGACCCTGACCGACGATTTCCGATTTGCCATCAAGACCGTCACCTCCACCGAACCCCACGCCCTCGACGACAACAGCCCCAACGGCGCGCCGGAATTCATTTCACATGACAGCGTCCGGAACAGTCTCATCGCCGCCCACGAGCAGGCCGTCACTGCCGGTCACTTCGACGACGGGCTCCGCTTCATCGCGCTGCAGGCGGAGCTTGGCGACACGGAAACCGCCGCCGATGCCCTGCGGCTGGCCACCACGCGTGAACGCCGTGCCCAGGAAATCCTCGCCGCCGCCGGTGAGGATGCCGCCGCAAAGAACGAAGGCCTCACCCTGCTGGCGCTGAGCGCCCAGGACTATCTCCGCCATGCCCATCTCACCACGCTGACCGACGATGTCTCAGGCAACAGCCTGTGGAAAGCGGCGGGGCTCTTTGACGCCGCCGGTCAATCGCTGCAATCGGCGGCAGTCTATGAGCAGTTTGCCCAGCAGCGTCCGCGCGATCCCCGCGTGCCCGAAGCCCTGCTGGCGATGGGACGGATCTACCAGTCCATTGGCGCGGTCGACAAGGCCATTCCGATTTACCAGCGCAACATCAAGGACAATCCCCGGACGCCCGCCGCATACACCTCCACGGTCAACCTTGCCCGCTGCTTCATGACCCAGGGGCCCGATGCCTTTGACAAGGCGGAAACGACGCTCCTTTCGCTGGTGCAGGACAACCGCGACATCCTGCCGACGGCGAACGAATTTCGCGCCAGCCTCTTCACGCTCGGGGAGCTGTATTACCGCAACCACCGCTGGGCCGATGCCATCCTGCGTCTGGAAGAAGCGCTCACCCGTTACCCCGACGATGCCGGTGTGCCGCGGGCCACCTTCATGCTCGCCGAAAGCTATCGCCGCAGCGCACAGGACATCACCGAGGCCGTGAAAGCCAATCCCGCCATCGAGGGCCGCAGCGCCCTGGAGACGGCCCGGCTCACGCGCTTCCACCGGGCGGTGACCCTGTTCGGAAGCGTCATTTCCTCCCTCGATCCCACCCCGACCAGCGACGCGCCGGCCACGCTCTCGCCGCTCGATGGCGAGTACCTTCGCACCGCGTACCTTGATCGCGCCGCCTGCACCTATGAGCTTGGCGAGTATCCCGCGGCCATCAAGTTGTACGACGCCATCGCCGCACGCTTTGCCACCGAGCCGCTGGCGGTCGAATCGTATGTGCAGATCGTCAACGCATACCTCGCCCTGCAGGAGTCCGCCCAGGCCGCGGCCGCCGCCGAGCGGGCCCGCTGGGTGCTCAAACGCATTCCCGAGGATGCCTTTCCCAAAGGGCCCGGCGCGCTGGGCCGCCCCTATTACGAGGATTTCCTGAAAGTCGCAGCGCCCCGCTGACGTTTCCCGGCCCGCGCGGCTCCTCCCGTGGCCCGCGCCCGGCCCCTTCACGAGGACGTTATGACCCACCTGTTCCCCTCACCTGCCGCCCCGCACTTCGCAGGCATCGGGCTGGCTGCCACGCTCACCCGGGCGCTGGGCGGCCAGAAATCGCTCTACACCCAGATCCTCGCCCTCTGCCGACAGCAATCGCAATTCGTCGCCACCGGCGAGACAGAAAGCCTCATGACCGTCCTCGCCGCGCGCAGCCGCCTGCTTGACCAGGTTGCGCCGCTCGATAAAGAGTTGCAGCCCTACAAAGGCCGCTGGCAGCAGATTCTCGATGGCCTGCCCCCCAAGGACCGCGCGGTCGTCGGCGGGCTCCTGAAAGAAGTGCAGGGCCTGCTCGCCGACATCCTGGCGGCCGATGAACAGGACAAGGAATCGCTCATCCGCCAGAAAGATCACGTCGGCGCCGAAATCTCACGCACCGTCAGCGGCGCCACCCTTAACCGCGCCTATGGCATCAAACCCCGCAGCTAAGGTTCCCATGCCCACCGCCGAACAGATCGAACGCAGCGCCCCGGCCCACGCCCCGCGGCCCAACAGCCTGGAGGACCTCCACGAAGTCCTCCAGATGTACAACGATGTGACCCAGCGCCTGCAGATCAGCCATGAGCGTCTCGAGCAGGAAGTCGTCCGCCTCACCGAGCAGCTCGAACAGAAAAACCGCGAGCTCGAGCTCAAGAAAAGACTGGCCGCCCTGGGCGAAATGGCCGCAGGCATCGCCCATGAGATCCGCAACCCGCTCGGCGGGATCCAGCTTTACGCCTCGACCCTCGCCGGCGAAGTCTCCGACCGTCCCCTCGCCCTCGACCTTGTCAAAAAAATCTCCTCCGGCGTCAAAGGCCTCAACGCCCTCGTCTCCGACATGCTCACCTTCACCCGCGACCTGCACCTGCAGACCCGCCCCGAAGGCCTTGCCGACATCGTCACCGCCGCCGCCGACCTGGCCGCCCCCGCGCTGCTTGAAAACCACATCGACGTGCAGCTCGAAGCGTCGCTTCTGGACGCGCATGTCCAGGCCGACGCCCGCCTGCTGCAGCGCGTCCTCCTCAACCTCATCCTGAACGCCGCCGACGCCATTGCCGAGGCCGCCCCCAAAACCGAAGGCGCCCTGAAAAACGAAGCCCCCTCTCCCCGCCGCATCACCATCGCCGCCGCCACCAGCGGCAAATGCGTCCACCTCACCCTCACCGACACCGGCCCCGGCATCCCGGCCGACCTGCTCGAAAAAATCTTCGATCCCTTCTTCACCACCAAGCACACCGGTACGGGCCTGGGCCTGGCCATCGTGCACCGCATCATCGAATCCCATGGCGGAACCATCACCGCCCGCAATCAGCCCGCGCCCGCCAGCGGCGCCATTTTCACGATCACCCTGCCGGCGGCGATCGCCGGTTCCTGATAACCCTGCCCTGTCCTGCAAGGAGCGCCACGGATGGCCACAATTCTCGTCGTCGACGACAAAGACATGATGCGCGATTCCCTCTCCCTCGCGCTGGCCCGCGCCGGCCACAAGGCGGTCACCACCGCCGACCCCTCCGAGGCCCTGGCGCTGGTCCGCCAGCACCGTCCCGCCTGCGTCATCACCGATTTGAAGATGCCCAAGATGGACGGCATCGAGCTCCTGCAGAAAATCCGGGCCGAACACCCTGACACCCCCGTCATCCTGATGACCGCCTTCGCCACCATCTCCACCGCCGTCCAGGCCATCCGCCTGGGCGCCTTCGATTACGTGCAGAAGCCCTTCGAGGCCGAGGAAATCCACGTCGTCGTCGAACGCGCGATCGAGCACGGCAAGCTCGTCGCCGAGAACCAGGCCTTCCGCGCCAATGCCGAAGCCACGCCCCCCAAGGTTCTCATCGGCGAAAGCCGCCAGATGCGCGATGTCCGCGACCGCATCCGCCAGGTCGCCGCCAGCAGTTCCGCCACCGTCCTGATCTCCGGCGAATCCGGCACCGGCAAGGAAAACGTCGCCCAGGTGATCCACTCGCAAAGCGCCCGCGCCGCCCGCCCCATGATCTGCCTGAACTGCGCCGCCCTCCCGGCGAACCTGCTCGAATCCGAACTCTTCGGCCACGAGAAAGGCGCCTTCACCGGCGCCGACAAGCTCCGCAAAGGCCGCTTCGAACTCGCCGACAATTCCACCCTGCTCCTCGATGAAATCTCCGAAATCGACCTGGGCATCCAGGCCAAGCTGCTCCGCGTCCTGCAGGAACGGGCCTTCGAGCGCGTCGGCGGCAATGTCACGCAGAATGTCGACGTCCGCGTTATCGCCACCACCAACCGCCACCTCCTGGACTGGGTGAAGCAGGGCAAATTCCGCGAGGACTTGTTCTACCGCCTCAACGTCGTGCCCATCGCGCTTCCGCCGCTCCGCGATCGCGTCGAAGACCTGCCGCTGCTGTGCGAGCACTTCCTCGCCCGCATCGCCGCCCGCGATGGCCGCCCGCAGCGCCGCTTCGAACCCGCCGCCCTCGAACTCCTCCAGAAGTACCACTGGCCCGGCAATGTGCGCGAACTCGAAAACATCTGCGAGCGCAGCGTCGTGCTCGAAATCGGCGAGGTCCTCCGTGCTTCCACCATCAGCCCCTGGATCGCCACCATCGGCGTCAGCGAAAATGCCGTCCACGATTTCACCATGGGCGTCCAGCAGGCCAACTCCGCGGCCGACGGCGGCGTGCTCGAGGTCCTCGAACGCCGCACCATCCTCAAGGTCCTCGAAAAGCACAACGGCCATCGCCTCCGCACCGCCAAGGAACTGGGCATCGGCCTCCGCACCCTCGGTATGAAGCTCAAAAAGCTCAAGGACGAAGGCGTGCTCGTCGAGAGCTGATCGCGCAAAAGCCGCAGGTGTCGCGCAGCAAACGCGCAACACCTGCGCGTCTCCCTGCCCGCCGCCCCCGTTTTCGCACCCGTCTTCCGCTCTTTTTCCCGGTCCCCGCCCCGGTACAACCGTTGCAATAGTCCCGGCAACCCTTGTGTCAGGAATCACCGTGATCGAAAACCTGCTGACATCCCCAACCACCCGCATGCTCGAACAGGCGGTCAACTTCACCGAGCAGCGCCACCAGGTGCTGCTGGAAGACATCGCCAACACCAGCACGCCCGGCTACATCCAGAAAGACCTGAGCGTCGGGCAGTTCCAGGCGTCGCTCCGCGATGCCGTCAGCCGCCAGCGTGCCAGCAACAACAACGCCTTTTCCCCCGCCTCCACCGACACCATCGATTTCTCCCAGGACAGCTCCGCAGTTTCCGCGCAGCCCCAGGAAGTCCTCGCCAGCCCCGTCTTCCACGATCGCGGCGCCCGTGGCATCGAATCGCTCATGGGCGATCTCGCCGACAATGCCATCGCCCACAACACCGTCACCCAGCTCCTCAAATACAAGTACGACAACCTCTCCCGCGCCATCACCATGAAGGTCTAAGTCATCGCCGCAGTCTTCAATGTCCTCACCAGAGGCCTTAGAACATGTTCGGTTCCTTCGACATCTCCACCAGCGCCCTCTCGGCCCAGCGCACGCGCCTCGACACCATCGCCTCCAACATCGCCAACGTCGATTCCGTCCTCGGACCCGACGGCAAGCCCGCTCCCTACCAGCGCCTCTTTGCAACCTTCCAGGCCCAGCGCACCGCTCAGGGCGGCGCCGGCGTCCACGTCGCCTCCATCCAGCCCGACGCCGAAACGCCCTATCGCCTCAAGCTCGAGCCCGGCAGCCCCGCCGCCGACGCCAACGGCTGGGTCCGCTATCCCAACGTCAACCTCTCCACTGAATACGTCAACGCCCTGGAAACCACCCGTGCCTATGAAGCCAACATTACCGCGATTGAAACCACCAAGTCGATGATCACTTCCACCCTCCGTCTCCTGGCCTAAAAAAAGGGGTCAGACCCCTTTTTCTCTCCAACCCGAGGTTTTCCGTGGACGCCCTCAACACCCTCCGCAATCTCCAGGTCGGCTCGCCCGCCACCACCGCCGGCGCCAGCCCCGCCGCCCCCGCCTCCGCCGGCACGCCGACCACCAGCTTCAAAGACGTGCTGATGAAGAACCTCAGCGAGGTCAACGACCTTCAGCAGGCCGCCGATCAGAAGCTCGACGACTTTGTCACCGGCCGCTCGCAGAACATGGGCGAAATCATCTCCGCCAGCCAGAAGGCTTCCATGGCCTTCAACATGCTTACGCAAATACGCAACAAGCTCCAGGACGCCTACGACGAAGTGAAAAACCTGCGCGTCTGACCGCCCTCGCCCCACCCCGGCGCTCATCCGCCGCCAGTAGGGGGGCTCAAACCCGCAACAGTCGCGCAAATCCTGCCTGCCCGCGCAATATCCACCCCCCGCGCGCCATTTTCCCCTGTTGAACTCCCTGCCTTTCTACCGATGACACCTCTACGACTGCGGAGCGGTCGCTTGGGGCAGTGTTTACACGGTCCTGTTTTGAGGCATGGACGCCATGGATTTCCTGCGCAGATCCCTTTCCCAGATCCAAACCCAGCTCTCCGGGCTCACCGTCAGCCAGAAGCTCCTCACCGGGCTCCTCCTGCTGATCATGGTGGCCACCGCCTTCTTCACCGTCGCCAACTCCGCCAAGCCCACCATGGTCGTCCTCATCGACCAGCCCATGTCCGCCCAGGACATCAACAAGGCCGAGATGGCCCTCGCCGGCAAACACACCTACAAGGTCGAAGGCGACAAGATCCTCGTCCCCGCCGATGAAGCCTATGCCATCCGCGGCGAACTCTTCGCCGCCCAGGCCCTCCCCTCCGACACCACCCTCGCCTTCAACGAACTCCTCCGCAGCAGCAACCTCCTCAACACCGAACGCAATTCCGAGCGCCAGTGGAACATCGCCACCCAGGAAACGCTCTCCCGCATGCTCAAGTATTTCCCCTACATCGAAAACGGCACCGTCATCGTCGTCCCCGGCCAGCGCTCCGGCATCGGCCGCGACGCCGCCACCCCCACCGCCTCCGTCACCGTCAAGGTCCGCAACAACGAGGCCCTCTCCACCCGCCAGGTCGAAGCCATTGTCTCGATGGTCGCCGGCTCCGTCTCCGGCCTCAAACGCGAAGCGGTCAACATCATCGACGGCCAGCGCTCCTACCGCGTCCAAAGCAGCGACGCCGCCCTCCCCTCCGATCTCCTCGAATACAAAAAAGCCATCGAAGACCAGCTCACGCAAAAGCTCTACACCATGTTCGGCGACATCGCCAACGTCAAGATCGCCGTCAACGCCGTCCCCGATCTCCGCCAGCGCACGCAGCAGTCCAAAAAATACGACCCCAAGGGCATCGCCAAGGCCGAGGTGCAGGAAACACGCCGCACCTCCAATTCCACCGAGGGCAGTCCCGCCAAGGCCGAGCCCGGCGTGCGTCCCAACGTCGGCGCCGTTGCCGACACCGGCTCCTCCGCCGGTCACACCACCTCCACCACCACCAGCGACACCACCTCCTCCACCGCCGTCCGCTTCGACGAAACCACGGAAAACATCTCCTTCCAGCCCGGCTCCGAGATCAAGGAGCTCAGCGCCTCGATCTCCCTCCCGCGCTCCTACTTCGTCAACCTCTTCCGCCGCATCAGCAAGGACCCCAAGGCCGATCCCGAGGATGAAAAGCTCAAACCCATCATCGACGACCAGCTCAAGTTCGCCGCCGCCCGCGCCAAGAACACCATCGGCGCCAAGACCGACGATCAGATCCGCGTCGACTGGTTCGATGACACCCTCGCCCCCGCCACCCCCGACATCGCCGTCGCCGGCGTCGGTTTCAGCGGCAACGCGGCCGGCTTCGTTTCCCAATACGCCAAGCAGGTCATCCTCGCCGCCTTCGCCCTCGGCGTCGTCGGCATGATGCTGATGATGGTCAAGAAGGCCGTCCCCAATGGCGGCGCCGAAGTCGACGCTTCCGTCTTCTTCTCCAATGCCGCCGGCGGCGCCGCCGCAGGACGCAAGCGCGGAGGCCAGGGCCAGATGGACACCGGCGATGACGTCTACGGCGAAGCCAACCAGGGTGAGGCCGTCCTCACCGGCATCGAACTCGACGACGATACCCTCGCCAGCCGCAAAATCGTCGACGAGGTCTCCGCCATGATCAAGGACAACCCCGAAAACGCCGCCACCCTCGTCAAACGCTGGATTTCCAAAGGCAAGTAACCCCCTTTCGCCGCCCCCCAACCGGCGGCTCACCCTTGTTCCCCTGGTTTCGTAGCGAGAGTTTTCATGGCCGAAATTTCCGAGATCTCCGGCATCAAAAAGTCCGCCATCCTCGTGCTCACGCTCGAACAGAACATCGCCGCCGAAATCCTCAAACACCTCGACGAAATCCAGATCGAAGAGCTCTCCCGCGAAATCGCCTCCATGGGCCCCGTTCCCCAGGCCATGCGCGACGAGGTCGTCAACGAGTTCTACCAGCTCGCCCTCGCCCGCTCCTATGCCGACGAAGGCGGATGGGATTTCGCCAAGGCCCTTCTCGCCAAGAGCCTGCCCGAAGACAAGGCCCGCAAAATCATCGACCAGGTCAACCAGACCATCCAATCCGCCCCCTTCTCCTTCCTGCAGAAAGCCGAAAGCGAAAACCTCCTCACCTTCATCCAGGACGAACACCCCCAGACCATTGCCCTGATCCTCGCTCACCTCAAACCCACGCAGGCCTCCGAAGTCCTCGTCGGCCTCGCCGCCGCCAAGCAGGTCGAGGTCGTCAAACGCATCGCCAACATGGAACAGACCAACCCCGAGGTCATCAAGGAAGTCGAGCGCGGCCTCGAACACCGCCTCTCCGCCAT
The DNA here is from genome assembly GCA_048498455.1 of Planctomycetota bacterium. Classification (GTDB taxonomy): domain Bacteria; phylum Planctomycetota; class Phycisphaerae; order WQYP01; family WQYP01; genus CALCHA01. The sequence goes on from JBEHXY010000029.1 coordinate 12,376, forward strand.
GATCACCCAGACCTTCGAAAAAGCCGGCGGCGTCGACACCGTCGCCGAAATGCTCAACCTCGCCGACCGCGCTACCGAAAAATCCATCATGGAAGGCCTCGAAGCCGAGGACCCCGATCTCGTCGAGCAGATCCGCCGCCTCATGTTCGTCTTCGAAGACATCATGATGGTCAACGACAAGGGCATTCAGTCGATGCTCAAGGAAGTCGACAACGAGGATCTCTCGCTCGCCCTCAAAACGGCCTCGCAGGACCTCAAGGACAAGATCTTCAAAAACATGTCCGAGCGCGCCGCGCAGCTCATCAAGGAAGACATGGAATACATGGGCCCCGTCCGCGTCAGCGACGTCGAAGCCGCCCAGCAGAAAATCGTCGACATCGTCCGCCGCCTCGAAGAAACCGGCGAGATCATCATCGCCGGCCGCGGTGGCGAAAAAGACCTCATCGTCTAACCCAACACCCGACACCCGTCACCTGACACCCGTCACCACGCAGGATCTCCATGCCCCTTCTCAAGGCCAACATCGCGCAGCAGACCCGCCAGTCCTGCATCGTCATGGACCTCTCCGATCTCGAGCACGAGGCGACGCAGATCGTCTCCAAGGCCCGTGCCGAAGCCGACCGCCTCCTCACCGAGGCCCGCCAGACCGCGCAGCGCGAAGCCGCCCAGATCCGCGAGGACGCCCGCACCGCCGGCCACACCGAAGGCCTCCAGGCCGGTCTCGCCGAAGGCCAGAAGTCCGGCCACGACGCAGCGGTCGCCACCACCACCACCCTCCTCAACGACCTCACCGCCCGCTGGTCCCAGGCCCTCGAGATCCTCCACCAGCACATGCCCGCCCACGCCGCCGACGCCCGCACCGACCTCGTCCGCCTCGCCCTCGCCATCGCTGCCCGCGTCACCCACCAGGAAGCACTGAAGAACAAGCACGTTGCCGAAGCCGTCGTCGCCGATGCCCTCGCCCTCGCCGCCAACAGCCGCACCGTCACCCTTCACGTGAACCCCGACGAAGAAGCGACACTCGCCGCCTACCTCCCCACCCTCCTCGAAAAACTCCGCACCACCGCCTCCGTCGCCCTCGTCCCCGACCCCGAAGTCACCTCCGGCGGCGTCATCACCCACTTCGGCCACGGCCAAATCGACGCCCGCCTCGAAACCCAGTTGACCCGCATCGCCGACGAACTGCTCGCAGCCGACTGAATTCTCCATTGTGGATTATTCATTATTCATTTGACGGACCTGTACGAATGGCCACTTCTTCTCACCATTCGAAGACCTATGCAGAGGCGACCGAAGCCCTCAAATCCCGCACGCGCGAATTTGCCCTGCGCATCATCCAACTCTGTCGGTCGCTTCCACGCTCGCGCGAAAGCCGCATCATCGGCGACCAACTGCTCCGAGCCGGAACCGCCGTCGGCGCCAATTACCGGGCCGCCTGTCGGGCTCGATCAATGAAAGAGTTCCTCGCTCAAATCGGCATCGTTCTCGAAGAGACCGACGAATCCGCCTTCTGGCTCGACCTCACAAGTGCAGCAGGCCTCATGAAACCTGCCCGGCTGGCCGCCCTCAACAACGAAGCCGGTGAACTGACCGCCATCTTTGCCGCCTCCTGGTGGACCACCAAACGAAAACTGCTGGCGCTCCGCAAAAGTCCATCCAAATGACCTTCCACTGCCGCAATGGACCGCCCGACAACGAACCAAATGAATAATGAATAATGGAAACTGAATAATGGACACGAATTAATTCTATGCCCCTCCTCGACGCCTACATCTCCCAACTCCCCTCCATCGAACCCAAGGCCATCCGCGGCCAGGTCGATTCCGTCCGCGGTCTCACCGTCCGCGCCACCGATCTCCCCGTCCCCATCGATTCCGCCGTCGAAATCCTCACCGACAATGGCTCCCGCATCCCCGGCCAGGTCGTCGGCGTCGACCACCAGGCCGCCATGATCATGCCCCTGGGGCCCCTCCACGGCATCGCCCGTGGAAACGCCGTCCTCTCCAAATCCATGGCCCAGCGCATCGCCTGCTCCCCCATGCTCGTCGGCCGCGTCATCGACGCCCTCGGCCGCCCCATCGATGGCAAAGGCCCCGTCAAACTCCCCGAGCACCGCCCCATCAACGTCCGCGCCATCGACTGCATGCGCCGCGTCCCCATCGACACCGCCATCTCGACCGGCATCCGTTCCATCGACGGCCTCCTCACCTGCGGCCTCGGTCAGCGCATGGGCATCTTCGCCGGCCCCGGCGTCGGCAAGTCCACCCTCATGTCCATGATCTCCAAAAACACCTCCGCCCACATCTCCGTGATCGCCCTCATCGGCGAGCGCGGCCGCGAAGTGCAGGACTTCCTCCAGCACTCGCTCGGCGAGGAAGGCCTCCGCCGCGCCATCGTCATCGTCTCCACCGCCGACGATCCCCCCATCCTCCGCGTCCGCGCCGCCCGCGTCGCCTCCACGATCGCCGAATACTTCCGCGACGCCGGCCTCAACGTCCTCCTCCTCCTCGACTCCCTCACCCGCATGGCCCAGGCCCAGCGACAGATCGGCCTCTCCGTCGGCGAGCCCCCCGCCACCAAGGGCTACACCCCCTCCGTCTTCGCGCTGCTTCCCGAAATCCTCGAACGCGCCGGCAAAACGGACACCGGCTCCATCACCGGCTTTTACACCGTCCTCGTCGAAGGCGACGACTTCAACGAACCCATCGCCGACGCCGTCAAAGGCATCACCGACGGCCATCTCTGGCTTGACCGCCACCTCGCCAACAAGGGCCACTTCCCCGCCGTCGGCGTCCTGCAATCCATCTCCCGCGTGCGCACCGAAGTCACCGACAAAGACCACCAGCAGATGGCCCGCCGCATCAACCAGCTCCTCGCCGCCTACGGCGACATCGAAGACCTCGTCAACATCGGCGCCTACACCCCCGGCGCCAACCCGCTCAACGACCTCGCCGTCCGCAACTACCCCCGCATCCTCGAATTCCTCCAGCAGTCCACCGACGCCCCCAGCTCCTGCGAACAAACCAAACTCCTCCTCCTCTCCCTTTACAACACCATCGAAAAAGAAGCCAAAATCCTCGAACAACAACAACGCACCGCCCCCCAACGCAAAAAATAAGAACCCCAAAACTGTTCGTGTCTTTCGTGTCTTCCGTGGCCGTTCCCCCGTCGTCCTGATCGGTGTTCATCTGTGTTTATCCGTGGCTCCTCCCGGTGATTCATGGCCCAACCCAAATTCCACTTCCGCCTCGAAGCCCTCCTCGATCACCGCCGCCAGGTCGAGAAGGACCACCAGCGCAACGTCGCCATTGCCCAGCAGGAAATCCAGAAACTGATCGCCACCATCCAGACCGCCCAGCAACGCATCGCCGACGAAAACCGCTCCCTTTCCACCACCCAGCTCACCGGCAAGCTCGACATGGCCGCCATCGCCTTCGGCAAGCGCTACGTCGGCAACCTGCACATGCAGATCATGCTCACCGCGCAAAAGCTCGGCGCCGCAGAACAGAAACTCGCCGCCGCCAAGGCCGGCCTCCTCGAAGCCGCCAAGGCCCGCAAGGTGATCGAAAAACTCCGCGAAAAGCAGCACGCCCGCTGGCACGAAGAACTCGAACGCAAAGACGCCGCCCAGATGGACGAAATCGGCACACAGATCGCCATGCGCGAGGCCCTTGAACAACTCGCCGCAGAAGAAGCCGCACAGCACGGCCCCCACGAAAACTCCCTCACAGGTGACGCATGAAAAAACTCGCCTCCTTCGTCGGCGTTCTCGCCGCCCTCAACCTACTCGCCCTCATCGCGCTGGTCGCCTTCCTCGCTGCCACCGGCCGCCTGGATGGCGCCAAGGCCCACGCCATCGCCGACCTCCTCCGCCACCAGAACACCCCGCCCACCCTGCGCGACCAGCTCGACGACCTCCTCGAAAATACCGTCCCCGCCACCGCCCCCGCCGCCACCTCCACCGCCCCCGCATCGCGTCCCGCAGACCTCGCCGGCCCCCTCGCCGCCTCCGCCGAAGACCGCCTCGCCTTCGCCCGCCAGGCCATGGAACAGGAACGCCTCCGCCTCGAAACCCAGGCGCAGGAACTGCAGCATCGGCAGGAACTGCTCGACCGCCAGCAGGCCGCTTTCGCCCTCAAGCTCGCCTCCCTCGAAAAGGACAAGAAGCAGTTCGACGACCGCGTCGCCGCCGCCACCGCCAAGGCCAGCGACGAAGGCTTCCAGAAAACCCTCGCCCTCTACGACGAACTGAAACCCACGCAGCTCAAGGACTTGTTCGTCACCATGCCCGCCCCAACCGTCGCCGAATTCCTCCTCGCCATGGACCCCTCCCGCGCCGGAAAAATCATCGGCGAATTCCAAACGCCCCAGGAACAGGCCTTCATCTCCACCGTCCTCGAACGCATCCGCACCTCTGGCACCAATTCTGCATCTACGCCTCCCGCACCCACCAAATCCGCCGGCTCCTGATGAGGACCTCATGCCCGCCATTCGCTCCACCGTGACCCACAGCGCCACGCTTCCTGCCAAACCCCTCACCACCGAACCCACCCCCGCCGCCGCCAATCTCCCCGCCTTCGCCGATGCCCTCCGCGCCGTGCAGAAACCCGAGCCCCCGCCCGCCCCTCCCGCCAAGACGGCCCCCGCAAAATCCGCCTCGACCGGCAAACGCACCAAATCCACCAAAACATCATCCACCACCGACGCCCCCTCCGATGCCCCGGACCAGGCCGCAGGCGCCGAGCCCACCGCCGAAGCACCCGCGCCCGAAGACGCTGCACCCGATGCCGACGCACCGCCCTTCGCCGACGCCGATGCCGCCGCTGACACCAAAAACGATCCCTGCGCGACGCCCGCCGATCCCACCCTCGCGCTGATCGCCCAGCTCCCGCCACCGCCGCCGCCCGCTCCCCCCACGCCCGCGCAATCCCCGCCCGCCGCCAGCACCGAAGCTCCCCCCGCATCCCCCGAGCAACTTGCCGGCCAACTCCCCCCTCCACCTCTCACCCCCGCGCAACCAGCGCAACCCCACCCCGCCGGCAACAACCTCGCCAAGCCCGACAACACCCCGGATCCCGCAACAACCCAAGCCCACCCCAAGCCGCCCCAACATGTCGCCCAGCAGCCCGCCGCCGCCGCCGCCGTCGCACAACCATCCCCGCCGACCCCCTCCGCCGCCGCCAACACGCCACCCGCCGAACCGGCCGATGCGTCCGCCGCTGCGCTCCCCGATCCCTCGCCCGCACCCTCCAGCAAATCAAAAGCGCGCCCAACCGCCGCCAACACC
>JBEHXY010000030.1:0-17660 GCA_048498455.1 Planctomycetota bacterium
CCTACCGAGGCGGGGAAGGCGGAGGGGGCGACGGTGCGGATGCGGATGTTCAATGCGGACGGGAGCGAGAGCGAGATGTGCGGGAACGGGGTGCGGTGCGTGGCGAAGTTTGCGTACGACCGGGGGCTGAGCCGGCAGAATCCGATGCGGGTGGAGACGGGTCGCGGGGTGCTGACGCTGGAGGTGCGGGCGGGGGCGGATGGGAAGGTGCGGGAGGTGACGGTGAACATGGGGGCGCCGATCCTGGATCTGGAGAAGGTGCCGGTGGATCGGCAGTGGCTGGGGGCGACGGAGCATGTGCGGATTTTCCAGGTGCCGATGGGGACGAGTTTGGGGGTGCAGGCGGTGTTTGTGTCGATGGGGAATCCGCATGCGGTGATATTTGTCGAGGATGTGGGGGCGGTGGATTTGGAGCGGGTGGGTCCGGTGCTGGAGAAGCACAAGGCGTTTCCGCGGCGGATGAACGTGCATTTCGTGCAGGTGCATTCTCCGGGCGAAGTGACGATGCGGACGTGGGAGCGGGGGAGCGGGATCACGCTGGCGTGCGGGACGGGGGCGTCGGCGGTGTGCGTGGCGGGGGTGCTGGTGGGCAAGACGGGGCGGGAGATCGTGGCGCACCTGCCGGGCGGGGATTTGAAGCTGGAGTGGCGGGAGAGTGATGATTGCGTGTACATGACGGGGGGGGCGGTGGAGGTGTTTGAGGGAATTTGGAATGGTGAATAGTGAATGGGTGGGTAATTGGTAATTGGTAATTTTTTTGGGGGGTTCTTTTTTTTGGGATGGCGATGGTGGAAGTGATTGGGCAGGCGACGGTGCCGGTGGAAGCGGTGGCGAGTGCGCCGGCGACGCGTGCGGTGCGGGTTGCGGGGGGTGGCGCGGCGACGCAGGGAGCGGCCACACAGGGGGCGGCGACGCAGGGGACGGCGCGGGTGTGGGAGTTGAGCGGCGGGTATCACGTGGGGCAGGGGTGGCTGAGCATTTATTCGCTGAAGAACGGGGTATCGGGGGCGACGACGCTGGGGGGGATGATGATTGCGGCGTGGGTGCTGATGCGGATTTTCCGGGGGGTGCTGGCGCGGTACCGGCTGACGCGGGCGGTGCGGAATGGGGCGATGGCGCTGATCGTGTACACCACGGTTTTTGCGCTGCATCCCTATCTGATGGTGGACCCGAAGGACCTGGCGGCGCTGGTCCTCAACAAGCTGTTCGTGGCGACGATGCTGCTGGTGGCGGTGCGGCTGGTGGATCGGCTGCTGATCGTTCCACTGCTGACGCGCGGCGGGAAGGTGGTGCTGTCGAAGTTCATCCACCAGATCGTGGTGGTGGTGTTCTCGGTGTTCGTGATCGCGGGGTATTGCTCGTGGGCGTTCGGGGTGGACATCTCGAGTTTCCTGGCGGGCTCGGCGGTGATTTCGATCGTGCTGGGGTTGGCGCTGCAGGAGACGCTGGGGAATTTTTTCAGCGGGATGGTGCTGCAGGCGTCGCTGCCGTTTCAGCCGGGGGACTGGATTCAGCTGGGGGAGGTGGAGGGTCGGGTGGTGGAGATGACGTGGCGGGCGGTGACGCTGCACACGAACGACGACAATTACGTGCTGATTCCCAACGGGACGGTGGCGAAGGACAAGATCATCAATTTTCATGCGCCATCGACGGCGACGGCGCGGACGGTGGTGGTGGGGCTGGAGTATGACCTGGCGCCCAACGAGGCGCGGAGGGTGCTGATGGAGGCGGTGAAGGACACGGAGGGGGTGCTGGAAAAGCCGGAGCCGCAGGTGCTGCTGGAGTCGTATGGGGATTCGTCGATCAACTACAAGGTGAAGTTCTGGATTGATGTGCCGCAGCGTCACCGGTGGATCGAGAACGCGGTGCGTGTGAACGCGTGGTACCGGTTGAAGCGAGCGGGGTATGGGATACCGTTTCCGATGCGGACGGTGGAGATGGTGGACCTGGACAAGAAGCAGGAGAAGCAGCGGCAGCGGGAGGAGGGCAAGCGGACGGCGGCGGTGGCGAAGAACCCGTTGTTTGCGGGGCTGAGCGCGGAGCAGCGAGAGCAGTTGGCGCGGGAGGCGCATGACTGCACGCTGGCGGCGGGGCAGACGGTGTACCGGCAGGGCGACGCGGGGGATTCGCTGTTCCTGCTGCTGGAGGGGGAAGTGGACGTGTTCGCGCACACGGAGGATGGGCGGCAGGTGGATGTCGGGGACATCGTGGCGGGGAGCTTTTTCGGGGAACTCTCGGCGATGACCGGCGCGCCGCGGCCGCGGACGATCCGGGCGAAGACGGACGTGTCGGCGATCGAGATCACCCGGGAGCATCTGCAGCAATTGTTTGCGAGCGATCCGGGGCTGATGGAGCGGATCTCGACGGTGATCGCGCAGCGGGAGGCGGAACAGTTGGAGCAGTTGCGGAAGCTGGGGGAGAAGTCCGCGACATCGGGGCAGGGGACGGGGCAGCATTCGGTGCTGGACCGGATGAAGCGGATGTTCGGGATGCTGCACCGGTGAAGGGGGGAGGGGCGGGGGCGGTCAGTGGAAGCTGGTGGAGCCGCTGCAGAGGATGAGGAGGAGGATGACGAGGCCGATGCCGATGATGACGGGGGCGAGGAGGACGCCGGTGACGTAGCCGAAGCGGCGGTAGCGGACGGCGACGGTGATGGCGGTGGCGAGGAGGAGGGCGGGGGGCAGGAAGAAGAGGGGGGCGAAGGTGGCGTTGGTGAGTGCGACGATGAGCCAGCCGAGCAAAGCGCTGGCGACGCCGGCGGCGATTCCGGCGAGGATGCGGAGGAGGACTTTCCACCAGCGGTTGCGGCCGGGCGGGAGAAGGGGAGGCGGGGCATAGTTCAGGGGCGGCGGGGTGGTCATGGGGCTCCCGTTTGTACGCTGCCGGTGGGGGCTTACATTTCGTCGAGGACGGTGATGCCCAGGAGTTGTTCGAGGCCGATCTTGAGGGTGGTGGCGGTCATGTCGCAGAGGCGGAGGCGGGAAAGCTTGAGGGGTTCGGAATCGGCTTTGAGAACGGGGCAGGATTCGAAGAAACGGGAGAAGGCGCCGGCGAGTTCGTAGAGGTAGGTGCAGAGGAGGTGGGGCTTGAGTTCGCGGGCGACGGCATCCACGACGGCGGCGAAGCCGAGGAGTTTCTTGGCGAGGGCGAGCTCGTTTTCGTGGTCGAGGAGCACCGGTGGTTTTGAGCCGCGAATGAAATCGCGGCGGATGTTGCCCTTGCGGTAGATGGACTGGATGCGGGTGTACTGCATTTGCAGGTAGGGGCCGGTGTTGCCTTCGAGGGAGAGCATGCGGTCCCAGTCGAAGATGTAATCGGTGGTGCGGTCCTGGCGGAGGTCGGCGTATTTGACGGCGCCGATGCCGACGGCGTGGTTCACCTGGGCGCGTTTTTCGGGGGAGAGCTCGGCGCCGCGGGCGGCATCGACCTGGGCGGCGCGGTCGATGGCTTCGTGGAGGAGGTCCTGGAGCTTGGGGGTGTCGCCGGAGCGGGTTTTGAAGGGCTTGTTGTCGTTGCCGAGCATTTTGCCGAAGGGGGCGTGCTCGAGGGCGACCTTGTTGTGGGTGTGGGGGTGGAGGTCCCACTGGGCGGCGCTGAAGGCGTCGAAGAGCATGGCGAAGTGCTGGGACTGGCGGGCGTCGGTGAGGTAGACGACGCGGTCGGCGTGCCAGTCGGCGCCGAGGGGCTTTTGCTCGTCGGGGGCGTGCTTGTGTTCCTGGACGCGGAAGTAGAGGGCGGCGAGGTCGGTGGCGGAGTAGGGATAACCGCCATCCCGTTTCTGAAGCATCATGGGGAGGGGCTGCTTGTCGCGGTCGACGTAGCCGGGGAGAAAGACGCAGAAGGCGCCGTGGGAGTAGGCGGCGAAGGCCTTGTGGATGATGCGGGGTTCGGCGGCTTCTTCGACGCGGTGGTTGGCGTCCTGGGCGTCGGGGAGGTTGTCGTGGAGGTCGGGGACTTCGTGGCCGACGGGATCGTCGTTGGTGTCCTGCGCGGTGCCGGCGTTGTAGGAGGCCTGGGCGCCTTCGCCGCCGAACTCGAGGGTGGTTTTGACGTGGTCGACGATTTTGGGGAGGCGCGGGCCGAAGAAGGATTCGCCGCGTTCGTCGGCGTCGGTGAGGGTGACGTTGAGGAGCTTGTAGACCTCGGTGTAGTGGCGGTGGGTTTCGGCGCGCATGCGGTTCCAGAGGGCGACGGCGTCGGGCTGGCCGGACTGGAGTTCGACGACGGTTTTGCGGGCGACTTCGGCGAACTGGGGGTCGGTTTTGAATTTCTCGGTGGCCTCTTTGTAGTAGCGGTCGAGGTCTTCGATGGAGAGGGGCTTGGAGGGGTCGGCGGCGCCGGTGGTGCGGAGGTGGTGGATGAGCATGCCGAACTGGGTGCCGAAGTCGCCGATGTGGTTCTGGCGGACGACGGTGTGGCCGAGGAAGTCGAAGGTGCGGGCGAGGGTGTCGCCGATGATGGTGGAGCGGAGGTGACCGACGTGCATTTGCTTGGCGACGTTGGGGCCGGAGTAGTCGACGACGACGGTCTGGGGGGCGGTGGTTTTCGAGACGCCGGCGCGGTTGTCGGCGAAGGCTTCGGTGATGGCGCGGGTGAGGAAGTCCTTTTTGAGGCGGAGGTTGATGAAGCCGGGGCCGGCGATGGTGGGCGGCTCGCAGAGGTCGTCGACGTTGAGGTTGTGAAGGAGGTTGGTGGCGACTTCGCGGGGGGATTGTCCGACGCGTTTGGCGAGGGGCATGGCGACGTTGGACTGGAAATCGGCGTGGCGGGGGTCGGCGGCCTTGATGAGGGGGTCGATCATGTTTTCGGCGCCGAAGGCGAGGCCGATGGCGGTGGAGAAACGCTGGCGGAGGAGGTCTTCGATCACTGCAGGGGCCTCGGTTGGGGAAAGGGGGTTGGGGAAGGGGGTATGGTAACGGGTAAATGGTAATTAGTAATTGGTAATTGGCGGGCGCGCGGCGGGAAGGGATCGGCCGGGATGTTTGGGGGCATCCCGGCCGATCGTTGAAGTTCCTGGGAGGTGGGTTATTTTCGCTTTTTGGGGGCGGCTTTCTTGGCGGCGGGTTTTTTGGCTGCCGGCTTTTTGGCCGCGGGCTTTTTTGCGGCGGGCTTTTTGGGGGCCGCTTTTTTGGGAGCCGCTTTTTTGGCGGGGGCCTTTTTGGCGGCGGAGCGTGCGGCGGCGGGCTTGGGTTTACCGCCGGACTTGGCGGCGGTCTTCGTGCGGCGAACGTTGCCGGCGGCGGCGCCGGTTTTTTCGCTGCTCTTGCTCATTTTGCGGACGGGGAGCTTTTTGCCGGCGGTTTCCGGGGCGTCGGCGATGCCGCCTTCGACGCCCTTGCGGGCCTTGCCTTTGACGACGCCGGCCTTGGCGCGGGCGACATTGGTGCGGCCGGGGGCGGCGGCGCCGGGGGCGGGTCCGCGCATGTCTTTGCGGCTCTTGAGGACCTTGGGGCCGGTGGGGCGTTGGGTGGCGGCTTCGGCGGTGACTTCCACGCCGGATTGGTCATTTGTGCCCTTGGCGAAGGTGGTGGCCTCGCTGGCGGCTTCGTGGGCCTCGGGGATTTCGTCCTTGTGGTCCTGTTCGACATCGTCGAGGTCGCGGGATTCGGACTGATCCTCTTCATCGGGGTCGATGATGGAGCCGCCGGTCATGTTGCTGCTGACGCCGCCCATGGGCCTGGAGATGAGGCGTTTGCGGGGGAGGTCTTCGCGGGAGATGGCCTCCGGGTCCTTGTCGCGGGCGGATTCGGCGGAGCGTTCGTCATCGTCTTCGTCGAGGGACTCGTTGGCCCCACCCAGGCCGGCGCCGCTGACCTGGCGCATGCCGGCCTCTTCGTCGGCTTCGTCCTGGTCGCCGATGGGGGTGGGATAGACGGCGCGGCCGCGCTGGCGGCGTTTGCTGGGAGGGTCGATTTCCACAAATTCGACGGAGTTGGACCCGGTGGATTCGTCGGGGAGTTCCATGACGATGGGGGAATCGTCTTCGGCATCCTCATCGATGTCGGCATCGCCGGGTTCTTCGGCGTCGAGGTCGCGGCCATCAAGGCGGGCGTCTTCCTGTTCAGCGTCGAGGTTATCCATACCAGCAGCCTCCCTAAAACGTTCACGTGAGCTTACGGCTGAGGCTTCGTGCAATTCGGGTGCCGGGGGAAGGCCGAGTTCCTTGCGCCAGTCGATTCGGGGGCAATCGCCCCAGAGGAGCTCAAGGTCGTAGAAGTCGCGGGAGTCGGTGTCGAAGACGTGAACGACGACGTGGACGCAGTCGACGAGAATCCAGCGGGCGGTTTCGTAGCCGGAGATCTGCCAGGCCTTGAAGCCCATGGATTTGCCAAGGTCGCGGGTTTCGTCGATGACGGTGCGCATCTGGCGGGGCGAGGTGCCGGTGGCGATGACGAAGAACTCGGTGACCGGCGAACGGCCGCGAAGATCGAGCAGGACGACATTTTCGCAGCGGGTGTTGGCGGCGAGCTCTGCGGCGGCGAGGGCGAAACGGTAGGACTCGGACTTTTCGGCGGCGTTTTGTGGCGGGGTGTCGTGGGTGGTGGTAATGGGGGTTCCTCCTGAACGCCAAGTGGCGGGGTAACTGGGGAAATATGACGTATCTTAGCAAGGGGCAAGCGTGGTGCCAGTTGGGGAGACGCAGGAGGTGCGGAGAGGGGGTCTGCGGGGGACAGGCGGGGACGCCGGCGGCAGCACGTATTTGCCACGGACGTCCCCGGCTTTACAGTAACGCCTGCATTTCACTCCCCTCGTTGTGTGGACAGATGCCTTTTTTTGGACGGATTTGCGTATGACCCGAGCATCCCTGGCAGGGCGTGTGGTTCTCACGTTGTTGATCGCCGGGGGTGCGGCGCAGGGCCAGGTGATCCCCATCGAACTGCAACGGGCAACGGTGAAGCGCAGCACGATGCCGCAGTTCAGCGTGGGGTCGGACCGGGCGATGATTTTTCTCCGGGACGAACATGAGCGCGATCTGAAGACCCTGCAGGATGCGGCCGGGTTTGGGTACCTGCGCTGCCACGGCATTTTCAACGAAGAGATGCAGATCGTGACGCGCGGGGCGGATGGTTCGCTGAGCTTCGATTGGAAGAACGTGGACCGGTTCATCAACCAGCTCAAGGCGGTCAAGCTCCGTCCGTTCGTGGAATGCGGGTTCATGCCGGAGCCCCTGGCGAGCGGGAAAAAGACGATTTTCTGGTGGAAAGGGAACGTCACGCCGCCGCAGCATCAGGAGGAGTGGGCACAGCTCATCCAGGCGTTTGCCCGGCACGAGATTGACCTGCGGGGGGCAGAGGAAGTGCGGCAATGGTATTTCGAGGTGTGGAACGAACCGAACCTTGAGGGGTTCTGGACCGGCGGCAAAGCGGGCTACTTTGAGTTGTATGCCACGACCGCCAGGGCACTGAAACAGGCGGATGGCCACTTGCGCGTCGGCGGGCCCTCCACGGCGGGCATGGCGTGGATTCCGGACCTGCTTGGCTACTGCAAGGAGCACGATGTCCCGATCGATTTTGTTTCCTCCCACAGCTATGCCGCGACGGAAGGATTTCTGGATGCGGAGGGCAAGAGCAAGACGACGCTGGTGACCCAGCCGGAGACGCTGGTCGCGGAATTCAAACGGGCGCGGCGGGACATTCAGCGCAGTGCGTTTCCGGAGTTGCCGCTGTTCATCACCGAATGGGGGCCGAGCTATTCGCCGCGTGATCCCATACACGACAGCTATGTGTGCGCGCCGTTCATTCTGGAGAAACTGCGGCGGTGCGAGGGGGTGGTCGACGGGATGTCCTACTGGGCGTTTTCGGATCAGTTTGAAGAGCCCGGGCCGCCGAAGGACCCGTTTCACGGCGGTTTTGGGTTGATGAACGTGGACGGGCTGCGCAAGCCGGCGTTTTTCGCGTACCAGTTCCTGGGGCAGCTGTATGGGCAGCAGGTGCCGGTGGAGGCGGCGCATGTGGTGGTGACGCGGGAGGGGGCGAAAATCCGCGTGCTGATGTGGGATTACGAGCCCCCGAAGGCCGACGCCCCCAACGACCCGTTCTATGCGCGCGACCTGCCGGCCACCGCGCTTTCGGATGCGGAGCTGGCCTTTTCCGGATTGCCGGCGGGCGTTTACAAGGCATCGCGCGTGGGAACGGGGTGGCAGCGCAACGATGTGTACGGGGCGTACCTGGCCCTTGGCAAACCGGCGGGCAGGGGCGCGCATCTGCCGGCGGATGTTCTGGCGAAATTGCGGGAGGCTTCGGCGGGGAAGGCGGAACCCTTGCCCGAGGTGGTGGTGGATGCCACGGGAAAGGCCCGGGTGGTGCTTCCGATGCGGACGAATGACGTCTGGCTGGTGAGCCTGGAACCGCAATGAAGCGCCTAATCGCGGCGGCGGTTCAACCAGCTGCGGCGGGCAAAAAAGCGGTCGAAGAGGGGGGCGGCGGGCATCAGGAGGGTAAGGGCGGTGGTGCAGGCCGGCACCGGGAGATTGGCGGGGGCGAAGCGGGTCAGCAGTGACGCCGCGAGGCCGGCGGCGAAGAGAAAGCCTCGCCGGCCGCGGGGGGTGAGGGGTTCGGTGCCGGGGAGGGCCAGCAGGAACACCGCGGCGAAAGGGGCGTCGGAGGTGAGGAAAATGGTGGCCAGGAGGGTGGCGATTTCGGTGGGGAAGGTGACCACGAAGCGGTAGACGTGGTGGAGGTCGGCGTGGGCGAGGGTGGTGGTGGGGAAGGCGAAGAGGAGGATGAAAAAGGCGTAAGTGAGCACGAAGATGGCGACGGAGCGCGGGCGCAGAATGAAGCGGTAGGCGAGATAGAGGCCGCCCGCGAGGATGCCGATCAGGGAGACCAGGCCGGTGCGTCCGGAGAAGGCCCCCAGGAGGATCATTTCCATGCCGGGCAGGCCGGTGGCGAGGGTGGTGTCGAGGGCGTCGCGCATGGATTTGAGGGGGAGGGTGGTGGGGGCACGGCCACCGGGGGCGAATTCCTCGGAAAGGGCGTCGAGGGCCTGGACGGCGGTTTGCGCGGGGGGCGTCATGCGAACGGCATCGTTGCCCTGGAGTTCGAGGGAGGTGGGCCAGCGATACAGGAGGGCCGGGGCCTGGTTGCGGACATCGCCCATGAGCAGGCGATCGCGGGCCAGGATGGCGGGGCCGGGAAGGACAGGATAGGGGGTGCCATAGACGAGCCCCTGGCTGGGCAGGAGGGGCAGGACGAGGAACTGGAGGGCGAGGGCGAAGAGGACGGCGAGGTGGGCGCGTTCCTTCCCGGGGCCGCCGAGAAAGGCGAAAACGGGAGGCAGGAGCAGGGCGGCGGAGGCGACGATCCAGGCGGGCCAGGTGGGCTGGCAGAGGGCGACGAGCAGCATGGCGGAGGTGACTGCGTGGGGATAGACCAGGACGCGGCCGAAGGCGGTGAAGCGTTTGAGCAGCGAATGGGAGAAGGAGACGGCGGCGATGGAGGCGATCAGCAGCAGCAGCGCCCGCCAGCCAAAAATGACGGCTCCCCATGCCAGCGGGGGCAGGAGCGCGAAGGAAAGGGCGCGGTAGAACTCGCGGCGGGCGACAGGCCAGACAAGAAATGGGGCGGCGGGCGAGGACATGGCCGCATCGTACGGGGGGAAGCGGAAATTGGGGAGGGGATGTCCCGCGCGTGAAGCGTGAATGAAAGATCAGGCAGCGGCGACGTCTAGGTATACAGGATGATGGCTAGAGACACCTGCGGGTGTCGGGAAGCGAGGAACTGCGTGGGTGGTCTGCAGGTGGTGCGTCTGCGTCGTGCGCTGTTGGCGGCGGCGGTGTTGGCGGCGGCGGCGGGGACGATCGGCGGGCTGGCGGGGTGTTCCAGCAACAACGCCAAGGCCAACGCCCGGCAGGTGCGTGCGGAATCGAGCCTGTTCGATCCCTCCATCACCGACCTGATCAACATGAACCGGGGGCGTGACGATGCGTCTTCGCGGCCCTCAGAGGCGGAGATTATCGACCAGGGGGAAAAATCGACCCTGGTGTACCCAGCGCGGCATGCGCGGACGGAGGTGCTCAAGGACGCGGTGCTGGGGCTGCTGAATCCGGATGGGACGATCGCCGAATCGGCCCCCTTGAACGCCCTGATCATCCAGGACCAGAAGGCGGTGGTGCAGAACGTGCTGCGGGTGCTGGAGTCGCTGGACAAGGCGGCGCCGCAGCTGCTGGTCGAGGCGCGGGTGGTGGAGGTGACGCTGGATGATGACCTGGAATATGAGATCAAGCACACCCTGGCGGTGGATTCGGCGGCGGCGTTTCTGCAGGGAACGACCATCGACTTGAAGACGCCGGGATCGAGCCCGACCGACGGCCAGGGGATCGGGCTGACGATCCGGCCCTATGCGAGTTCGAACGTGCGGCTGGACAATTTTATCCGGCTGCTGGAGACCAAGGGCAAGGCGAACATCCTGTCGAGCCCGAATTTGATCGTGGCGCCGGGCACCGAGGCGTCGATCATCACCGGTGAGGAAGTGCCGATCCAGAACACCACGGTGGTTTCGGGAAGCCTGACGAGCAACACGGTATTCAAGCGGGTGGGCATCAAGCTGCGGGTGCTGCTGCAGCAGATCACCAACGACACGGCGCGGGTGGAGATCAACCCGGAAGTGTCGACGGTGACCGGGTTCACGCAGGTGAGCCAGGGGGTGGCGAACCCGATCATTTCGCTGCGCAACGTGGCGTCGACGGTGAGTTTGAAGGATGGCGAGACGCTGACGATCGGCGGGCTGCTGCAGAACGAGGATCGGCAGATCACGCGCGGGATTCCGCTGCTGCAGGACATTCCCGGGGCGGGGGTGCTGTTTCAGAGCCGGCGGAACCAGACGGTGAAGACCCAGCTGATTTTCTTTCTGCGGGTGCACATTCTGCCCGAGGGGGCGCCCGACTCGGTGCGCCTGCACAAGCCGGGGGCCGGGTTTGACCGGATCAACAGCAGCCCGGCGCTGCTGAATCCCAGCGCCGGCACGCAGCCGACGCCGAGCCTGAAGGATGTGACGGATCCCAATCCGGACGTGAGGAAACAGCCATGACTGCGGGCGAGCAGGAGCGTAGCGGGGTGGAGGAACCGGCGGCCCGGCGGGTGCCCGCGGGGCGGCTGGCGGATGCACCGCGTGTGAAACGCCGGCGGCGGAGCGACGGACGCACGGGCCGGCTGGTGCGCCGCGGGGTGACGGTGCTGCTGCTGGGGGCGGGGGTGGCGCTGGGGGTGGTCTACCGGGAGCAGTTGATGGAGAGGGGGCGCGGTTATTTCTCGCCGAGGGTCGCGGTGACCGAGGGCATCCAGGTGGCGACGGTGAAGCGCGGGCCACTGAAGATCACGATCGCGCAGGAGGGGAAGCTGCGGGCGGTGAAGAACAACCTGATCAACCTGGAGGTGCGGGGCAAGATCACGTGGCTGGCGGAAGCGGGATCGAAGGTGAAGCCGGGCGATCCGCTGGCGAAGGTGGACACGAAGGATTACGACGATCAGAAGCAGCGGCTGGCGGCGGACCTGGAGACGGCCAAGCAGCAACTGGTGATCGCGGAACAGGCGATTCCGATCACGGAGAGCAAGGGGAAAAGCGAAGTTTCGACGGCGGAGACGAAACGGCAGGAAGCGGAGCTGGCGCTGAAACTCTACACCACGCTGGATGTGCCCAAGAAGCTCAACGATTTTGAGACGGCGATCAACGACACGCGGACCAAGCTGCAGGATGCGCAGAAGAAGCAGGTGGAGTTCCAGGCGGCGCTGGACGAGGCGCTGCTGCAGGATGCCGACGCCAAGAAAGCGGCGGAGGACAGCCTGGCGCTGTCGAAGCAGACGGTCTCCAGCCTGCAGAAAGTGGTGAAAAACACGGAGGAACAGCGGAAACTGTTCCGCGCGTACAGCTATCCGCAGGACTTGAAGAGCAAGCAGCAGGCGCTCAAGAACGCCGAGCTGGAGGTGGACAAAGCGCGGACCAACGCCAAGAGCGAGATGCTGCAGAAGCAGGCCGACCTGACCAAGGCCAAGAGCGCCATCGACCGGCTGACGCGGGATCTGAAACGAACCGATGAATCGATCGCCAAGTGCACCGCCTGTTCGCCGGTGGAGGGGCTGGTGTTCTATGGCAACACCGAGGACCGCTATAACGATTACAACGAGCGGGTGCGCGTGGGGATGGACTGGTACTCGGGCAGCCCGATCATGACCATCCCGGACCTGAGCGCATTCCAGGTGACGGTGGAAATTCCCGAGGTGTATCGCGGGCGGGTGACGCTGGGGATGCCGGCACAGGTGACCATTGAAGCGGTGCCGGGGCTGGTGATGGAAGGGAAGCTCAAGACGCTGGCGAGCGTGGCCCGCAACAAGATCACGTGGGACACCTCGAGCCCGCAGGTGTTCGACGCGATGGTGAGCCTGGACAAGTGGGACGAGCGGCTGGTGGCGGGGATGACCACGCGCGTGGAGGTGACGACGGGCTATCTGCCGGATGCGATTTTTGTGCCGGTGGAAGCGGTTTTCAACGATGCGGGCAAGACCGTGGTGTACGTGAGCCGTGCCGGGAAGGTGGCCAAGGGCGATCCCAACAAGGAGGGGTTGCCGGAGAAGCGGCCGGTGGGGGTGGGGCAGGCGAATGACCATGTGGTGGCGGTGTTGATCGGGCTGAAAGAAGGGGAGCAGGTGCTGTTGGCGCAGCCGCACAACTTCTACCTGCCGGTGGATTTCAAGGAGCGTTCGGATGCGGTGCAGGCGGCGACGCGGGCGGCGGCGATTGCCGCTTCGACGGCCAAGTCGCAGCCGGCGACGAGCGCCGCGGTGCAGTCCGGCACGATGCCCGCCGCCACCCAGGACGCCGCGCCAAGATAGCGGTTTCACAAGCGAACGGGAATGACGGAACGCAACGCACGGATTTAAGGATGAAGTGGAAGTTTGTATGGCGGAGGCGATTGTCGAGCTGCGGGGGCTGTCGAAGTCTTATCCGGTGGGGGATGAGATGCTGCCGGTGTTGAAGGGCATCACGCTCACGATCGGGGCGGGGGAATACGTGGCGGTGATGGGGCCTTCGGGGAGCGGAAAGAGCACGTTGCTGAATCTGCTGGGGCTTCTGGATGTTCCCGACGGCGGCGATTATTTCCTGGCCGGGGAAAACGTCTCGAAGCTGCACGATGATGCCCTGGCATATCACCGCAACGCGCACATCGGCTTTATTTTCCAGAGCTTCAACCTGTTTCAGCAGTTCGACGTGCTCAACAACATAGCCGTCCCCATGATGTATGCAGGGGTGGATCGGCGGGCGGCGCGGGATCGGGCGGCCTACCTGGGAGAACTCGTGGGGCTGGGGCATCGCCTGACGCATCGCCCGCGGCAACTCTCGGGCGGCGAGATGCAGCGGACGGCCATCGCCCGGTCGCTGGCGAACAGCCCGCCGCTGCTGCTGGCCGATGAGCCCACAGGAAACCTCGACGAGAAGACCGGCAACGAAATCATGGGACTCTTTGACGAACTGGTGGCGGCGGGGCAGACGATGATCCTGGTGACGCACAATGCGGCGTACCGCGGGCGGGTGCAGAAGGTGCTCGACATGCGCGATGGGATGCTGGCGGGCTAAGTGGTCGAGTGGTTAAGTGGTTAAATAGGGGGCGGGGCGCGGTGGCTTCGAGGGTGTTGTGATGACGTTTGCCGAGACCTTGCGGATCGCGTTGCTCGATTTGGCGCTGCACAAGTTCCGGTCGGCGCTGGCGACGCTGGGCATCATCTTCGGGGTGGCGAGCGTCGAGGCGATGGTGTCGATTTCGCAGGGGGCGCAGTCGGAGGCGGTGGAGCGGATCACGCTGCTGGGCGTGGACAATATCATGATCCGGTCGATCAAGCCGGTGGATGCGGGCAGCCACAAACAGGAGAACGCGAACCAGCAGATCCTGGCGTATGGGCTGTTGCGGAAGGACCTGGAGCACTTTCGCCTGACGATGCCGACGGATTACGCGGTGGGCTCGCGCAACATGCGCACCACGCTTTACACGCCCACCGGCCACGAGATGGACCTGGCGGTGATCGCCACCGAGCCGGAATACCTGGCGCTCACGCGCTCGCAGATTTCCCGCGGCCGGTTCCTGTCGCAGGTGGACATGGACCTGCGGGCGCGGGTGGCGGTGCTGGGGACGGAGGCGGCGCGGAAGATTTTTGGCTACGAGGAACCGCTGGGCCAATCGGTGAAGGTCGGCAAAGAGTTCTACCGGGTGGAAGGCATCCTCGACAATGCCGCGGCCCTCAAGGATGCCGGCGGCGACGACATCAACAACCAGGTGTTCATCCCCCTGACCACCGCGCAGGCGATCTTCGGCGACACCTCCGTGCAAAGTTCCGCGGGCAGCTCCGAAATCTCGCAAATCCAGCTCGATGCCATCGGCCTGCGCATGGCGGATTCGGAGCTGGTGCCCGCCGCGGCGGAACGGCTGGAGAACTACCTCGCGCAAACGCACAAACAGAAGGATTATCAGTTCCTCGTTCCCTTCGAACTCATTCGCCAGAAGGCGGCCACGCAGCGCATCTTCACCATCGTCATGGCGTCGATCGCGGGGCTCTCGCTGCTCATCGGCGGCATCGGCATCATGAACATCATGCTGGCCAACGTGTACGACCGGCGCAAGGAGATCGGCACGCGCCGGGCGCTCGGGGCCCGCCGCGGCGACATCATGAGCCAGTTCGTGCTCGAAGCCTCGGCGCTGACCACCTGCGGCGGCATGGTCGGCGTCGCCGTCGGCTATGGCCTCGCCAAGGCGATCAGCGTCTACGCCGGCTGGCCGACGGTCATTTCCCCGATGGCCATCGTGCTGGGGCTGGCGATGAGCAGCCTGGTGGGGATCGTCTTTGGGCTGTGGCCGGCGCGGCAGGCGGCGCGTACCAACCCCATTGAAGCGTTGCGCGCGGGATAAGCGGGATAAGCGGGAGAAGCGGCAGGAGCGGGACAAGCCCTCAGCGGTCCGCGTCGAGCCAGCGCAGCTTGTTGGCGATCAGGATCACGATGATGGAGGTGAGGGCCAGGGCAAGGGCCGCGGGCCAGGCGGCGGCGTAGTCCTGGAACAGGCCGGCGTCGAGATAAATCTGCAGCGGAAGCGTGCGGGTCTTTTCGCCGGTGCCCAGGAGCATCAGCGTCGCGCCGAATTCCCCCAGCGCCCGGGCGAAACCCAGCAGCAGCCCCGAGAGAATCCCGCCGCGGGCCAGCGGCAGCGCGATATGCGTGAGCCGCTGCAGCCGCGTGAGACCGGCCATGCGGGCCTCTTCATCGAATTCTTTGGGCAGCGCGGCAAAGGCGGCGCGGATCGGCAGCACCTGCAGCGGAAAGCTGACGATGGCGCTGGCAATGACCGCCGCCTTCAGCGTGAAAAGCAGCGTCCCGCCGGTGAGCATCCCGTAAATCCCATGCCGGCCCAACAGCAGCATCAGCAGGAACCCGACCACCGTCGGCGGAAGCACCAGCGGCAGGATCAGCAACGATTCCAGAACCCAGCGCCCCGGAAAGGGCCGCCGCGCCAGGAGATAGGCAAGCGGGACGGCAACCAGCGCGTTGAGGAGCGTCGCAATCAGCGCGACTTCCAGGGAGAGTGCCCAGGGGCGTGCGTAGGTCAGGTTCACGGCGGCTATTGTCCGGGCGCGGCGGGCGCGGGGCAATGGGTCAGGCATGGCAGATCGGCGCCGACGCGCCTGCGGGCCACGTCAGCGTGCCGGCGCGGTGGAAGCTGCCGGCGGCGCCGCGAAGCCGTGCCCTTTGAACACGCCCTGCACCTGCGGGGAAAGAAGCGCCTTCTGCACCGCCGCCGCCGCGGTCTTGTCGGGCGCCTCCAGCGGGATCACGCCGACATACTCGATGGGCGTGTGCGAATCCGCCGGGGCGACCGCGATCTGCTTCACCTTGTTGTTGGAGCGGGCGTCGGTGGCATAGACGATCGCCGCCTCCACTTCCCCCCGGGCGGCGAAGGTGAGCGTCTGGGCCACGTTTTCGGCCGTCACGATCTTGTCCGCCTTCTGCAGCGTGTCCCACAGGTGCAGGGCGGTCAGCGCCTGCTGGGCGTACGCGCCGGCGGGCACCACCTTGGGCTCGCCGATGGCCATTTTTTTCACCGCCGGACCCGTGAGGTCCGCGAACGCGGTCAGGTGGGCGGGGTTGTCCGACGGCACGACCAGCACCAGTTCTCCGGTGGCAAACACCGAAAGCGTCTTTTTGTCCGCACTGCCCCCATCGGCGAGTTTCTCCGCCGTGGCCCGATCCGCGGACAGAAACAGGTCGACCGGCGCCCCCTGGCGAATCTGCCCGGCGAGCGTTCCCGAGGCCCCGTAATTGATCGTAAGCGTTTGTCCCGCAGCCTTTTCCAGCAGCGGCTTGGCGTCATCAAGTGCCGCCTTGAGGGAGATCGCCGCGGATACGGTGACCTCGCCCCACAGCGTCGACGCCGCCGCCATTACCGCCAGGCAGCACCCCAGCGCGAGCAGGGTATTTTTTCGCATTACGCCTCCGCCGTCATTTTGCCGCGTATAGTTGAGTAGGGTATGCGTGCCAAGCGCCGGTGCCACGGGAACTTCCACGCCCGTATCCGAGGGCTCTGGTCCATTTTCCCGGCCGGTCGGCAGCCTGTCAAAATGTTGTTTTGCGGCAGCGGTGAGTTAGCCGATGGTGTATGGCTGACGGTGGAGAGAACGATGCGGGGGCGGGATTGGAAAGAGTGCCCATGGTGACGCCCACAACCATTCCCCCGGATCCCCTGCCGCCGGAGACGGCGTCCGCTTCGCTGCGCACCGTGGGGCCGGATACCGCGCCGGGAGAACCCGCCGTCTCCAAGCTCGCGGCCAAGGTCGCCCACGAACTCAACAACCCGCTCGATGCGGTCCTTCGATTTGTCAGCCTCGCCCAGCGCAAGGCGAAATCGGGAGACTACTCCGGCATCGATCGCTACCTCGCGGATGCCCAGTTCGGCCTGCAGCGGATGGCGGAAATCCTGCGCGAGCTGATGGACATCGGCCGCGAAACTCACGACATCCTGGCCAAACCCGAACGCCTCGCGGTGGCCGAACTCGTCGCCCACGCCGTGCGCACGGTGGCCGGACTCGCCGAACAGCGGCGGATCGACGTCGTGGTGCTCCACCAGGACGCCAGCGCCAACGCACGTTATGACCTGCGGGTCTCGCAGGTGCTGGCGAATCTCCTGAAAAATGCGGTGGAAGCTTCGCCCGAAGGCGGGGTTGTGCGGCTCACCATCGGCTCCCCGACCGGCCAATCCGCGGAGCTGCTGCTGGAGGTCGAAGATCGCGGCAGCGGGGTGCCCCCCGCGCTCCTGCCGGAACTCTTCACCCCCTTCGTCACCACCAAGCCGCGCGGCAAAGGCCACGGCCTGGGGCTGGCGATTTCGCGCGAGCTCACGCTCTCCATCGGCGGCTCGCTGACGCTGGAAAACCGCCCCGATGGCGGCTGCTTGGCGCGGCTCACCCTGCCGGTCAGCTGAGGACAATTCAGGGGGCGGTGGCGGGTGCGGTGGAAGCCCCGCGCAACACGTCGGCCAGGGAGGGGTAAATCGCCTCGGCCATCAAGGATTGACCCACCGCATTCGGGTGGATGTTGTCACGATAAGGCTGCTTGCCCGCTTTGATCGCGGCATCGTAGGCGTCCCCAAGCTGCACCAGCCGCACCTGTTTCGCCTCCGCCGCCTT
>JBEHXY010000031.1:0-17274 GCA_048498455.1 Planctomycetota bacterium
CAACGATCCCGGGGCGCTGCTGCAACTGCTGATTCCGGACGAATTCGCCTACGACATGGCGATGAACATCTTCACGTTTCAGCCGGGCCACTCGCTGCCTTATGTGGAAACGCACATCATGGAGCATGGCCTCTACGTGCTGGCCGGCAAGGGGCTTTATTACCTTGAAGACACGTGGATGGAAATCGAGGCGACGGACTTCATCTACATGGCTCCGTTCTGTCCGCAGAGTTATTACGCCACCGGCCCCACGCCGACGAAGTATCTGTATTACAAAAATGTGAACCGCGAAATTCCGCTGTGAATGGCGGTCGGGGTTCCTGGTTCCTTCGTGTCTTCGTCCTCCGTCTGTCGTAAGGACCCGCTTCATGGAACGCATCTACCGCGACGCCGACGTCTCTCTCGAACCGCTCAAGGGCAAGACCGTGGCGGTCATCGGCTATGGCATCCAGGGCAAGGCGCAGGCCGCCAACGCGCGCGACTCGGGCTGCACGGTGATCGTGGGGACGCGTCCGGCGGCGGAATCGAAATCGCGCGAGCAGGCGAAGGCCGACGGTTTTGAGGCGATGGACATTGCCGAGGCCACCCGGAAAGCCGACGTCCTGCTGATCGAGCTGGCCGATCCTGTGCAGCCGGCGATTTACAAGAAGGACATGGCGCCGAACCTGCGGGCGGGGCAGACGCTCTGTTTCTGCCACGGCTTTTCGATTCTGTATGGATCGATCGTGCCGCCCAAGGACGTCAACGTGGTGCTGTATGTGCCCAACGCGCCGGGGGCGTTTGTGCGGGCGAAGTATCTCAAGGGGGAGGGCGTGTATGGCTGCGTCTCGGTCGATCACGACGCCACGGGGAATGCGAAGGAGATCGTGCTCGCCATCTCCAAGGCGGTCGGTTCGACCCGCGCCGGCGTGGTGGAAATGACCTTCCAGCACGAGACCGAAGGCGACAACTTCGAAGAGCAGATTCTTTACGGCGGGGCGATTCACCTGATGCGCGCCTGCTTCAACGTGATGGTCGAAAATGGCTACCCGCCCTCCTTTGCCTATGCCAAGGCGATCCGCTCGCTGCGCTCGGTGATCGACGTGATGGATGAGAACGGCATCGAGGAATACCTCACCAAGGGCTGCAGCCGCACGTGCGAATTCGCGGTGCGCACGCGCGGGCCGCGGGTGATCAACGAAGAGGCGATCCGCGCCATCTTCCGGGAAACCGAGGCCGGCATTTTCGCGCGCGACTGGATGCAGGAATTCGCGCTGGGCATGCCCATCCTTCACCGCCTCCGCCGCACCGCCGCCAACAGCACCATGGAGAAAACCGGCCGCGAGTGGCGCCGCGATTTCGGGAAATAAAGACAGCGGCTCTGTCGGAGGAAGTGCGATGACGGGATTGTGGCGGGCGCCGGCGGTCCTTGCGATGTGTCTCGGATGGCTCGTCCTGTGCACGCCGTTCGCCGGGTGCGACGTGGTGGCGCGATTCCGCGGTGAAACGACGCTGTCCTCCCACGCGCCGACATCGTCATCGTTCGACCTGCCCCCGGGCGCCTCGTACGATAAGCCTGTGGATGGGCATTGGCGTGTGATCGCGATTGACCTGTCCCGGGGCCTCTACAGCGCCGATACGCACGTGCCCCTGACGTTGCTGCTGGTTGTGGCCGGCGACGCGCGCGGGAAGACGTTGTTCCCGGCGGGGGCTGAGGGGCCGGCGGCCGCCTGGGTTGTGGGCAGCGTGGCGGCAAATCGCAGCGTGGACTATGGACACTTTGCGCGTGCTTCGGATGAAGAGCGGTCGCGCTATGCAGGGGCGGCGCGCCTGGCAGGCTGGGCCGACATTCCGGTTCATCCGCTGCGGGAAGAGGCATCCTTCGATATGACCGTCAGCCTGCGAACGGCGGGGCCGGGCGCCGGGCCGGCGGTCGTCGGGCGGTTTGAGCGTTACACCCGGTTTCATCCCGAGTATGTGCTGGCCCTGATTCTGTATCCGTTTTCCATACTGGGTGGAAATTGGACGCCCCTGTGAGCGCGTGTTGAGGCGTTGAAGCGTCATGATGATCCAGAGCGGGCGCATCGCCCGTGACATTGAGCAGATCTCTGCCTGTTCAGAGGCGGCGGCCGACGTCGGGCACAGTCGGCCGACGTTTTCGGAGGCGTGGGCGAAGGCGCGCGCGTACGTCATGGAGCAGCTCGCCGCGGCGGAATGCCAGACACGCATCGATGCGGCGGGGAATCTGCATGCGCGGCCGGCGGGGCTGGGGTGGGATGTGCCGGCGTTTTTGTCCGGGTCGCATATCGATTCGGTGCCGACGGGCGGAAAGTACGACGGCGTGGTGGGCGTGGTCTGCCCGCTGGAAATCCTGCGCGCCGCGCACGAGGCACAAACCACCGTTCCGCTGGAGCTGATCGTCTTCGCCGAGGAAGAGGGCACGACGTTCAACCTTGGCATGCTCGGCAGCCGCGCTTGGACGGGATCGCTCTCGGCCCAGCAGCTCGCCGCACTGAAGAATCGGCATGGCCAGTCCTACCTGGAGGCCGGCGCGGCGCACGGCGTGGATGCCGCGCGGCTTGCCGGCGACCGCTTCTCGCCCGCTCCCTATCGCGGCCTGATCGAAGTGCACGTCGAACAGGGGCTGGCGCTCTGGACCGGCAATATCCCCGTGGCCCTGGTCACCGCGATCAACGGACGCCGGCAATTTGCGGTCACCATCACCGGGCAGCCCAACCACGCCGGTTCGACCAAGATGGCGCATCGGCAGGACGCGCTCGCCGCCGCCGCCGAAATGATCGCCGCGCTGGAACTGCTGGCGCACAACCTGGACCAGCAGCTCGATCACACGGTGATCACCGTGGGCCGCCTGACGGTGGAGCCCAACGCGCTCAACGTGATCGCCGGGGCGGTGCATTTTTTCATCGACCTGCGGGCCCGCAGCGACGCCATGCTGGCGGAAGCCGACGACGCGCTGCGGGAACGCATCGCGCACATCGCCCATCGCCGGCGGGTGTCCGCGGCCATTGAGCGGACCGAATCGCTGCCGGCGATGCCGATGGATGCGGAGCTGTGCGATCGCCTGCGGGCCGCGGCCAAAGTGCTGAAGGTGCCGCTGCCCGATGCCGCCTCCGGCGCCCTGCACGATGCCGCGATCCTGGCGCCGCTGCTGCCCACGGCCATGCTGTTCATCGCCAGCAAGGACGGCATTTCGCACAACCCCGCGGAGTTTTCTCGCTTGGAAGACATCGCGCTGGCGGCGCGCATTCTTGCCGAAGCGGTGAGCGCATGATCACGCTTTCGCAGCTCAACGCCCTCGACCAGCCGGCCTTCACGGCGACGCTCGGCCACCTTTTCGAACATTCGCCCTGGATCCCCGAACGCACCTGGGCGCGGCGGCCCTTTTCATCGCTGGCCGATCTTCACGAGAAACTGCTGGCCACCGTGCATGCCGCGGAGGCGGAGGAGCAACTGGCGCTCCTGCGGGCCCATCCGGATCTGGTCGGAAGGCTGGCCCGCGAAAACCGCCTCACACAAGAATCCTCCGCCGAACAGGCCGCCGCCGGCCTCTCCGCGCTGAGCCCCGACGAAGTCGCCGCCTTCGAAACAAACAACGCCGCCTACCGCGAAAAGTTCGAGTTCCCCTTCATCATCTGCGCCCGCGAAAACAAGAAGGAGGCGATCCTCGCCGCCTTCCCGCGCCGCCTCGCCAACAGCCGCGCATCGGAAATCGCCACCGCTCTCGCCGAGGTCGGCAAAATCGCCCGGCTCCGCCTGCGCGACACTCTTCAGGAGAACCCCTCCATGGCCCGCCTGTCGCGCAATTACTACGGCAAAGACCATGTCCGCCTCACCAAGGTCGTCCGCAGCGGCGAGCACCACACGCTTTACGAATTCAACGTGCAGATTCTCCTGGAGGGGGCGTTCGAGCAGGTCTACACGCAGGGCGACAACTCCGCCTGCGTGCCCACCGACACCATGAAGAACACCGTCTACGCGCTGGGAAAGAAGCACGATTTCGATTCCCCCGAGGCTTTTGCGCTGCTGCTGGCGGAGCACTTCCTCGAACGGTTCACCCACGTCACCGCGGTCGCCGTTTCCATCGAGCAGATTCTCTGGGACCGCATCTCCCTCGACGGCCAGCCCCACGACCACGCCTTCGCCAAGTCTTCCAACGCCCTGCGCACCGCCACCGTCCACCAGGACCGCGCCAACCCGCGCACTGTCACCGGCGGCATCACCGGCCTCGAGGTCATCAAGACCGCGCACTCCGCTTTCACCAACTTCATGATCGATCCTTTCACGACGCTCAGCCCCACCTGCGACCGCCTCCTGGGCACCAGCATCGATGCGGTCTGGACCTTCACTTCGCCCGAGTCGCCCTTCAACGAGGCCTTCGACGCCGCGCGGCGGACGATCCTTTCCGTGTTCGCCGCGCACGACAGCCTGGGCGTGCAGCACACGCTCTACGCCATGGGTGAAGCCGTGCTTGCCGCCCTTCCGTCGCTATCGAAAATCGCTTTCACCATGCCCAACCAGCACCGCATCCTCGTCAACCTCGCCCCCTTCAACCTCACCAACGACAACGACATCTTCGTCTCCGCACCCGAGCCCTTCGGCCTCATCCACGGCACCGTCAGCCGCGAATAACCACGCCCCACACGAAGGAACCCCATGGCCAAACTCTCCACGCACGTGCTCGACACCGCCAGCGGAAAACCCGCGGCCGGCATCCGCATCGACCTCCTCCGCGGCCACTATCCCGACGCCACGCCCATCAAGACCGTCCACACCAACGCCGACGGCCGCACAGGCGAACCGCTCCTCGACGGCCCCGCCTTCACGCCCGGGTCCTACACGCTCCTCTTCCACGCCGGCGAGTATTTCCGCGCGAACAATCACCCCGACGCGGGAAAATTCCTCAACCACATCCCGATCCAATTCACCATCACCGATCCCGCCAACCACCACGTGCCGCTGCTGCTCTCGCCCTGGTCCTACAGCACCTACAAGGGCAGTTGAGCCGCTGCAAAATCGCCACGGTCGCCGCCCACACCCGTTATCATCGTGTTGCCGTGAGTCGCAGAAGTCCGTTCAGCCGTTTGAAAACAGGAGAGTCTCATGCCGACCGCCCGATCCGCCCGATCCGCTGTGTTTCGGGGTTTGACCGTTGTCTGCTGTGTATTCGCCTGCGCAGCCGCCCCCGCGACGCGGCCGGCTGCATCCCTCAGCCCTGGCGACGCCGAGATGCTCCGCCGCGTGCAGTGCAGCGCCAACGTCTCCACGCTCACCAAGTTCGCGATCGTCTATGCGGTGGAGAACGATGACAAGTTTCCGCCCGACCTGGGCACCCTGCTGATCGCCGAGAATCTCGAACTCACCAGGTTCATTTGCCCCGACGCCCCCAGCGCCCTCCCGGCCAACTGGAAAAAGCTGGCGCCTAAGGACCAGGCCGCCTGGGTCAACGCCCACTCCGATTACATCCTCGTTCGCCCCAAGGGCAACAACGACACCGATTCCGACAAGCCCCTCGTGTACGAAAAGGACGATGACCACAAGGGCGGTGGAATGTGGGTCGGCTATTCCGATGGCCACATCGCCTTCCTGTCGATGGCCGACGTGCACAAGAAAATCGGCCCCACCGCCGGCGCCCAGCGCACCAACACCCGCGTGGCGCCCGCCCCGGGTCAGCCCCCCGCGATTCCGCTCCCCTCCGTGGACGAAGCCAAAGCCATCTTCGCCCACGTCGCCCTGGCGGACATCGCCGTTGCCGTGGATGCATTCGAAATCGACCTGGGCCGCTATCCCACCACCGCCGAGGGGCTGGGTGCGCTGCTGAAAAAGCCCGCCAACGCCGCCGCCTGGAAAGGCCCCTACCTGTCCAAACCGCCGACCGATCCCTGGGGCCACCCCTATCTCTACACGTTCGATGGCAAAGCGGTTCACGTGTCCTCCGCTGGTCCCGATGGCAAACCCAATACCCCCGACGACGTCAAATCCGAGGACTCCCGCTAGGTCCAAGCTCGATGCTCGATCTCCTCATCAAAAACGCCACCGTTATCCGCGACAGGGCCGAGCCGCTCGACATCGGCATCGCCGGCGGGAAATTCGTTGAACTCGCCCCTGCCATTTCCACTGCTGCGCGGGAAACGCTCGAGGCCCGAAACCTGCACGCGTTTCCCGCGCTCATCGATTCCCACGTCCACTTCAACGACGCCGGCGATTCGGCTGACTCCCGCGCCCATTGGGAAGGCATCGGCACTGGCTCCGCCGCCCTCGCGGCGGGCGGCGGAACGCTCTACTTCGACATGCCGCTGAATTCCTCGCCGCCGACGCTCACCGCCGCCGCCTTCGACGCCAAGCGCGCCGCTGCCGAAAAAACGTCGCTCACCGATTTCGCGCTCTGGGCCGGCCTCACGCCGAACAACCTCGACCATCTCGAAGCCCTCGCCCAGCGCGGGGCCGTCGGCTTCAAGGCCTTCATGTCCAACTCCGGCATGCACGATTTTCCGCGAGCCGACGACCTCACCCTCTTCCGCGGCATGCGGATCGCCAAACGCTTCAACCTCCCCGTCGCCGTACACGCGGAATCCGAGGAGATCACGTCGCGGCTCGCCGCCGAGGCCGCCGCCGGCAACCGCGCCGCCATCCGCGATTACCTCGACGCCCGTCCCATTCTCGCGGAAGTCGAAGCCACCGCCCGCGCGATCACCCTCGCCGAGGAAACCGGCTGCAAGCTGCACATCGTGCACGTCGCCAATTCGCGCAGCGTCGAACTCGTCCGCCGCGCCGCCGCCAATGGCTGGGCCGATGTCACCTGCGAAACCTGCCCGCACTATCTCGCGCTCTCGTGTCACGATGTCGAACGCATCGGCCCCGCGGCCAAATGCGCCCCGCCGCTACGGACCCCCGCCGACATCGACGAACTCTGGCAGGACCTCGCCGCCGGCAAATTCGCCTTCGTCGCCTCCGACCATTCTCCCGCGCCGCCCGAAATGAAAACCTCGAAAAACTTCTTCGAAGTCTGGGGCGGCATCGCCGGCGTCCAAAGCACCTTGCCGATCCTCCTCTCCCGCGGCCCGGCGCTCCCGCTGCCCCTCATCGCACAGCTCACCTCCAAAAACGTCGCCGCCCGCTACCATATCGCCAACAAAGGCGCCATCCAGATCGGCCACGACGCCGACCTCGCCCTCATCGACGTCCACGCCTGCTACGAACTCACTAGGGACATGCTCCTCGACCGGCACAAACAATCCCCCTACCTTGGCCGCACCTTCCACGGCCGCATCACCCGCACCCTCCTTCGCGGAAACACCATCTTCCACAACGGCAAAACCGTCGGTTCCCCCACGGGCCGATTCCTCCGCCCAACTCTCTAAACACCACTCCCTTTCTCCCCTATCCCCACGCGCCGTTCCCGACCACCCGCCCCTCTTCGTGGTCCTTCGTGGCTTCGTGTTTAATCCGCAGCCGACACGGCCGCGCGTGACTTCCCCCCCTCCCATTTCGTACACTCTCCCTGGCAGGAGCAACGAGACGTCCATTCGCGAAAAGGAGTGCATCGCCCCATGCGCGATCACCTGTTGCTCTACATCAATGGCCAACCGCACGAAGTCCGCGGCCCGGCCGTCTTCCAGCCCCTCACCACCTACCTGCGGGAACACCTCCGCCTCACCGGCACGAAGATCGTCTGCTCAGAAGGCGACTGCGGCTCCTGCACCGTCCTGATCGGCCGGCCTTCGCCCGATGGCACCGCGCTCCGCTACGCCCCCGTTTGCGGCTGCATCCAATACCTCGCCCAGCTCGACGCTGCCCACGTCGTCACCGTCGAAGGCCTCGCCGACACAACGTGCGACTCCCGCCTCAACGTCGTGCAAAAATCCCTCATCAAAAACCAGGGCACCCAGTGCGGCTTCTGCACGCCCGGCTTCGTGGTGGCAATGACCGCCCATCTCGAAGAAACCAAAACGCCGACGCGCCAAACCCTCACCCGCGCCCTCACCGGCAACCTCTGCCGCTGCACGGGCTACGACTCCATCCTCGCCGCCGGCCTCGACATCGACACCGCCGCCCTGCGCCCTGTCGCCTCTCTCCACGACACCCCGAAAATCGCCGCCCATCTCGAGCGGCTCGACAAAGAACCCGTCGAACTCCGCGCCGGTGACCAGCTTTTCGCCAAGCCCGTCACCCTTCGCGATGCCGCCCAATTCCGCGCCGCCCACGCCGACGCCCTCCTCATCGCCGGCGGCACCGACATCGGCGTTCAGGCCAACAAGCGCATGCGCACCCTCACCACCCTCCTCTCCACCGCCGCCCTCCACGAGCTCGAATCCCTCCGCGTCGAGAACCACACGATCATCGCCGGCGCCCGCGCCTCGCTTTCCGATCTCGAAAAACTCGCCGCCCAGCACCTCCCCGACTACGCCAGGATGCTCGCCAACTTCGGCTCCCCCCTCATCAAAAACGCCGGCACTCTCGGCGGAAACATCGCCAACGGCTCGCCCATCGGCGACACCATGCCCGCCCTCTTCGTGCTCAACGCCGAGATCGAACTCGCCGGCCCGACTGCCTCGCGTTCGGTCAACATCAACCACTTCTACACCGGCTACCGCAAGTCCGTTCTGAAAACCGACGAGCTCATCGCCGGCGTCCGCGTTCCCCTGCCCGCCAAAACGGACCTTTTCAAAATCTACAAAATCTCCCGCCGCAAAGACCTCGACATCTCCACCTTCACCGCCGCTTTCTGGGCACAAATTAAAAACAACACCATCGCCGCCATCCGCATCGCCTACGGCGGTGTCGGGCCGGTGATCCTCCGCCTCCCCAAAACCGAGGCCGCCCTCGCCGGCGCGCCTTTCACCGAAGACGCCTTCCGCGCCGCCGGCCCCATCGCCCGCTCTGAAATCACGCCCCTCTCCGATGTCCGCGGCGAAGCCGATTACCGCCTCCAGCTCGCCGAAAACATCCTCCTGAGGTTCTTCGCCGAAACCTCTGCCCGCGCCAACATCCCCGCCCTCGCCAGCAACGGAGACCACTGATGCCTTACGTCGGCCAGAATATCCCGCACGAATCCGCCGCCACCCACGTCGCCGGCTTGTCGGCCTTCATCGACGACATCCCCCCGCGCTCCGATGAACTCTTCCTCGAAATCTTCGGCAGCCCCGTCGCCCACGGCCGCCTGCGCGCCGTCCACCTCGAAGCGGCCCGCACCGTTCCCGGCGTCGTCGCCCTTTTCACCGCCAAAGACGTTCCCGGCCACAACCACTTCGGCCCCATCATCAAGGACGAGCACCTCCTCGCCGAGGACGAACTTATCTACATCGGCGATCCCATCGTCCTCATCGCTGCCAACACCCGCGCGGCCGCGCTCACCGCCAAATCCCTCGTCACCGCCGACATCGACTCCCTCCCGCCGATCTTCTCCATCGACGACGCAATCGCCCAGCAATCCTTCATCGGCCCGCAGCGCATCATCGAAACCGGCGACCCCCGCGCCGCCCTCGCCGCCGCCGACCACGCCCTCGAAGGCACGCTCACCATCGGCGGCCAGGAACACTTCTACCTCGAATCCCAAGCCGCCATCGCCTACCCTGGCGAATCCCGCGAAATGCACGTGCTCTCCTCCACCCAGCACCCCACCGAAGTGCAGTCCATCGTCGCGGAAATCCTCGGCGTCCCCTTCAACCACGTCACCGTCACCTGCCGCCGCATGGGCGGTGGCTTCGGCGGAAAAGAAACCCAGGCCGCCGGCCCCGCCGCCATGGCCGCCCTCGCCGCCAGCACACTCAATCGCCCCGCCCGCATCGTCCTCGACCGCGACACCGACATGGCCACCACCGGCAAACGCCACCCCTTCAAAGCCTTCTACAAGGTCGGCTTTTCCAGCGACGGCAAAATCACCGCACTCCTCCTCGACCTCTTCTCCAACGGCGGCTGCACCGCCGACCTCTCCCCCTCCGTCCTCGAACGCGCCATGCTCCACGCCGACAACGCCTACTTCCTGCCCCACGCCAGAATCACCGGCCGCGTCTGCAAAACCCACCTTCCCTCCAACACCGCCTTCCGCGGCTTCGGCGGCCCCCAGGGCGTCGCCGCCATCGAAAATATCCTGGAAGAAATCGCCATCACCCTGAAACGCGACGCCCTCGACATCCGCACCCTCAACCTCTACGACAGCCCTATTCTGAATTCTGAATTCAAAACTCTGAATTCCGTCACTCCCTACGGCCAAACCGTGAAAAACAACGTCCTCCCCCAACTCATTGCGCAAGTCCGTGAATCCTCCTCCTACGACCGCCGCCGCTCCGAAATCGCCGCCTTCAACGCCCAGTCCACCTCCCATCTCCGCGGCCTCGCCCTCACCCCCGTGAAGTTCGGCATCTCCTTCACCAAGAAAACCCTCAACCAGGCCAACGCCCTCGTCAACATTTACACCGACGGCTCCGTCACCGTCACCACCGGCGCCACCGAAATGGGTCAAGGCGTTTACACCCGCATCCGCCAGCTCGTCGCCGATGACCTCGGCGTCCCCTTCGAGCGCGTCCGCATCGGCGCCACCGCCACCGACAAAAACCACAACACCTCGCCCACCGCCGCCTCGTCGGGCACCGATCTCAACGGCGCCGCCGCCCTCGACGCCACCGGCCGCCTCCGCCAGCGCCTCGCCGCCTTCGCCGCGCCCCTCCTCAAAACCACGCCCGACAATCTCGCCTTCGCCGACAACTTTGTCTCCGACAAAACCAACCCCGCCCACCGCATCGCCTTCCCCGACCTCGTCTGCCAGGCCTACCTCGAACGCATCAACCTCGGCGAGCGCGGCTTCTACCTCATCCCCGGCATCGATTTCAACCGCGACACCGGCAAGGGCCACCCCTTCCTCTACTTCACCAACGGCGCCGCCGTCACCGAAGTCCTCATCGACCGCTACACCGGTGAACTGGCCATCCCCCGCGTCGATCTCCTCATGGACGCCGGCGTCCCCATCAACCCCGGCATCGACCGCGGCCAGATCGTCGGCGGCTTCATCCAGGGCATGGGCTGGTGCACCACCGAAGAACTCAAATACGACGCCGCCGGCCGCCTGCTGTCGCACTCCCCAACCACCTACAAAATCCCCAACGTCTCCGACCTCCCCGAAATTTTCAACGTCGCCTTCTTCGACAACCCCCACAACACCATCAGTCTCAAAAGCAGCAAAGCCCTCGGCGAACCCCCCCTCCTCCTCGGCCTCTCCGCCTGGATCGCCGTCAAAAACGCCCTCACCCACGCCGCCGCCGGCCAGATCCCCCCACTGGAATTGCCGGCGACCAACGAGCACATCCTGATGACCCTCACCCACCTCCTCGCCAAATCCCCCGCCTCCCGAAAGGCCCAACCCGTCACGACCTAAAACCGGGTGCCCCGGGTACGGCCCCAACCTCGGGGGCCGTACCCGTGCCTCACCTGCTCTCGCCAGGTCGATCGGCCCGCGGTAAACCAGATCAACACGGCAAGCGCTCACCCCTTCCCCCTCACGCAACCTTCCGCTGACACAGCGCACAAACCCCCACCTCCTTCACAATCTCCCACCCCTCATGCCGCGGCACAAGAATCTCAATAAACCGCGGCTTCCCCTGCTTCCTCCCCCCGCGCCGCTTGCGATCCAAGTCCCGCCACTGAAAGCGTTCCTTGTTCACTTCCGTGTTGGGCGCGCGCACCCAGTGCTGCGAATACACCTTCGCCCGTCTCTCAACAACCATTACTTTTCGGGAAACACCTCGCGGAACAGTCGTCCCGCACACCTGGCATCGATACATCAAGTCCAGCAATCATTACTACCCGGGGGGCTGATGGCCCGGGAGGAAAAAGAAAACCGCGGACCTTCACGCTACCCCAAGGCTTCCTGAAGCGTCAACGAAAATCCGTTGCGATCTTGCCCGTCAGACCCGGGGAGACCTGCCGTCATCCATGGCCCCGCGAGCGTTTGTTACAATGACGCCATGGACCCCACACCCGAAAACCTGGCCGCCCTGCGGCGCGAGCGAATCGAGCGCGCTCGCCGCATGTCGCCCCAGCAAAAATTGCTCGCTGGCCCGCGACTCTTTTCCGTCGCCATCGAGTGCATGCGTGCCGGCATCCGATTGACCCATCCCAACGCCGATGAAACGCAGATCCGCGCCATCATCCGCCAGCGGCTCGAAAAGAAGCGCCGCCGCGAGGAGATCGCCGAATCACCGGTCAGCGAATCGCTGTAAAACCTGACGATCCAAGGATGCGCGAATGAAGCCGCTTCATTTTTCCACGATGTGTCTGCTCTTGGCCTTCGCGGCACCCTCATTGGCCGCCGACCCCCCCGCCCCCATGCCCGCCCCGCGCGCGCACTTCCTCGCCCTCATCGACCGTCCCAAGGTTCCCGCAAACGTCGAATTCTCCCCCATGCCCTCCACCACCGCCTTCGCCGAATCCCGCTTCACCTACGCCTCCGATGAACACAACCGCGTCCCCGGCTACCTCATCGCCCCGCCCGTCGGCCACCCCGAACAAAAACGCCCCGTCGTCATCCTCCTCCACGGCACCGGCGGCTCCAAACAAGACATGCTCCCCCTCGCACGCACCCTCGCCGCCAAAGGGTTCATCGCCGTCGCCATCGACGGCCCCTACCACGGCGAACGCACCACCGCTGGCGCCGCCGGCCAAAGCTCCAAAAACACCCCCGACTACCAGGACGCCATCCTCGCCGCCTACCGCAACACCGACCCCTCCAAACAATCCCACCCCTTCTTCTTCGACACCGTCTGGGACGTCATGCGCCTCATCGACTACCTCGACACCCGCCCCGACATCGACCCTGCACGCATCGGCATCTACGGCGTCTCCAAGGGCGGCATCGAGGCCTACCTCGCCGCCGCTGCCGACCCCCGCATCGCCGCCGCTGTCCCCTGCATCTCCCTCGAATCCTTCGCCTGGGCCACCGACAACCACTCCTGGCAATCCCGCATCGGCACCATCCAGAAAGCCTTCGACGCCGCCGCCAAAGACGCCCACATCGACAAACCCGACGGCCCATTCGTCCACGCCTTCTACGCCAAGGTCGCCCCCAACATCGATTCCGAATTCGACGGCCCCTCCATGGCCCCCCTCATCGCCCCGCGCCCCCTCCTCGCCATCAACGGCGAACTCGACCCCCGTACCCCACCCGCCGGCCTCAAACTCGCCGTCGATCCCACCAAAGCCGCCTACCACGCCGCAGGCGCCGATGACCGTTTCGAACTCCTCATCGAAAAAAACACCCCCCACAAAGTCACCCCCGAAGCCCAACAAACCGCCGTCGACTTCCTCACCAAATGGCTAAAACCCACGCCCTAAAAAAAAGTTCATCACGAAAATGCAGCGCGTTCGCAGCCCCGCACCGCACCCCCACCCCGCCACTCTTCGTGTCCCTTCGTGTCTTCGTGCCTTCGTGTTAAACGTCGCCCGTCGTCACTCGAACAGAGAAGTCATCCCAAACCGCTCCCCATCAAACAACCCCAAATCCGACATCTTCAGCGCCGGTATCACCAGCAGCGCCATGAACGACAGCGTCATGAACGGCGCCCGCAACCCGCTCCCCAACCCCTCCACCACCATCCGCTGCAACGCCCCATACTTCGCCCCCACCACCTCCCCCGCCTCCGTCGACATCAGCCCCGCCACCGGCAACGCCAGCGATTCCTCCCGCTCCCCATCCACCACCGCCAGCCCCCCCTCGTTGGCAATCACCCGATTCACCGCCCGCGCCATCGCTTCATCCGAAGCCCCCACCACCACCACGTTGTGCGAGTCATGCGCCACCGACGACGCCATCGCCCCGCGCTTTAGCCCAAACCCGCGAATAAAACCTACCGCCACCGGCGCATCCTCCACATACCGATTCACCACCGCAATCTTCAGCAAATCCCTCCCCACATCCGCCACCGCCATCCCCCCCACAATTCGCGCCGCCTCCGATCCATGCCGCGTGATCAATTGCCCGTCGAGCGCCTCGATCACCCGCACCCGCTCCCCCTTCGCCGCCACACGAAATTCCTCCGCCCGCCGCTCCCGACCCACAAACGCATTGGGCGTCTCCGCCGCCGCCTGCTCAATCAGCGACCGCCCGCGCTCCGCCACCAGCTCCCCGCGCACAAACGTCCGCAGCACATGGCCGCGCGAAAAATCCGTCAGCGAATCCGTCTCCACAAAATCCGCCGCATCCCCCACCCGCAAAAGCCCCACCGGCAACCCGTAATGGTCCACCGGGTTCACGCACGCCGCGCACAGCACCTTCCCCAGCGGCACCCCCGCCGCCAGCGCCCGATTCACCAGCAGATTGATATGCCCCTCCACCAGGTCATCCGGATGCTTGTCATCACTGCACAGCATCACCTTCTCCGGATGCGTGTTCAGCAGCTCCCGCAGCGCCTCGAAATTCTTCGCCGCCGATCCCTCCCGGATCAGAATCTTCGCCCCGCACCCGATCCTGAACAGCGCCTCCTCGATCGCCACGCACTCGTGGTCCGTCGAGATCCCCGTCGCCTCCGAAAAATAGCGCGCCGCCGCCTGCCCCATCAGCCCCGGTGCATGCCCATCGATCGGCAACCCCCTTTTCCGCGCCGCCCCAAGCTTCGCCACCAGCTCCGCATCCCCCGCCAGCACCCCTGGAAAATTCATCACCTCTGACAAATACCCGCACGCCCCGCTCGCAAAAAGCCCCTCCACATCCGCTGCCGTCACCCTCGCCCCCGCCGTCTCAAACCCCGTCGCCGGCACGCACGATGGCGCTCCCCACCAGAAGGTGAACGGCACCCCCCGCGCGTTCTCCGACATGTACTTCACCCCCGCCACCCCCAGCACGTTCGCGATCTCGTGCGGATCCGACACCGTCGCCACCGTCCCATGCACCACCGCCATCCGCGCAAACGACCGCGGCACCAGCATCGAACTCTCAATGTGCACGTGCGCATCCACAAACCCCGGCAGCAGATACGTCAAGAACCGCCCTTCCGCCGGCACAATCGACGCAATACGCCCACCCTCAACCGTCATGGTCGCCGGCCGATGCTCACCAGTAAACGGGGAAACGACGTTGGCGCTAATCTGCATGAACCTGCTTCTTCCCGATCTGCAAATGCTCGCTCGCCGCCGCCGCTATTGTAGCCGCGCCACCGCCGCCGCACCCGCCCGCTTCCGCCGCTGCCACAACGCCCACCCCGCCCGAAACCCCAGCAACACCGCCAGCGCCACGATGAACGCCACCGGCTTCGCCTCCACCACCTTCGTCCGCAAAAAATAATGCACCACCGCCGACGCCCCCGCCACATACACCCCCATGTGCAGCCGCTTCCACCGCTTCGCCCCCATCCCCTGGACCGCCCCCGCCGTCGACGTCAACGCCAGCGGCACCATCAGCAGAAACCCGACCATCCCAAACAAAATAAACGGCCGCTCCCACACGTCGCGCGGCACATTGAGAACATCCCACTCCCGGTCCAGCCACAAATACATCCCCAGGTGCAGCACCGTGTAAAAAAACGCATACAGACCCACCATCCGCCGAAACAAACTGAACATCGCCAGCCCCGTGATCCGCCGCAGCGGCGTCACCGCCAGGGACAACAGCAGAAACACCAGCGCCAACATCCCCGTCGTCCGCAGCAGATACTCGTTCGGGTTGTACCCCAGATGCTCCGTGCGATAGTTCCAAGCCAGCACCACCAGCGGCACCACGCAATTGATGAACACCAGCAGCCGGGCAAACGAACGCGTCGTCATTGCCGCCTCAAAAGTGCTTCGCCAAATCCATCCCCGCATACAGCGACGCCACCTCGTCGCCATACCCGTTGAACATCACCGTCCGCCGCCGATCCACCACCGGCCCTAGCCGCTCCTCGAATTCCTGCGACCACCGCGGATGCCGCACCCGCGGGTTCACGTTCGAATAAAACCCATACTCCCGCGCCGCATACCGATTCCAACTCGTCGCCGGCTCCTCCGCCACCGCCGTGATCCGCACGATCCCCTTGATCCCCTTGAACCCATATTTCCACGGCACCACCAGCCGTAGCGGCGCCCCGTTCTGCGGCTCCAGCGCCTCCCCATAAAGCCCCTGCGCCAGCAGCGTCAGCGGATGCATCGCCTCATCCATCCGCAATCCCTCCACATACGGCCACGCCAGCACATTGCTCCGCTGCCCCGGCATCCGCTCCGGATCCTTCAGCGACGTGAACGCCACATACTTCGCCCCCGACAACGGCTCCGCCGCCTTCAGCACCGCCGCCAGCGAAAACCCCAGCCACGGAATCACCATCGACCACCCCTCCACGCACCGATGTCGATACACCCGCTCCTCCGGCGGTGCCAGCTTCAACAGCTCCGCAATACCAAACGTCCGCGGCTTCCCCACCAGCCCATCCACCTGCACCGTCCACGGCCGCACCGCGAACCCCTTCGCCAGCTCCGCCACCTCCACCTTGTCCGTCGAGAACTCATAAAAATTGTTGTAGTGCGTCACCGTCTCCCGCGGCGTCGGCGAATCATCGCTGGCGCTGCTCACATCGTCCGCCGTGGCGAGCTGCCGCGAATGCTGGTACGGCGATGGCCCCGGATCCGCCAGCCACCGCGTTATCCCCGCCGTCGCCGTCACCGACCCCCCCAGCCCCAGCGCCTGCAACATCGTCCGCCGCGAAAAGTACCTTTCCCGCGGCGTGATCTCGCTCGACACAATCGCTCCCTTCTGCCGGATGATCATGCCCCCTCCCCCGGCCGCTCGCCGCGCGTGATCTTCAGGATCGCCTCAACCAGTTCCGCCGGCGGATCGTCCGGCGCGTTGGGCGTCTCCCGCCCCGCCGCATACGCCAGTTCGATCGTCCGCCGATACGACGACACATACTTTCGGCACGCGCTGCACAACGTCAGGTGCACCTGGAAATCCAGCCGCCGCGCCGTCGACAACGTCCCCGCCAGGTAGTCGAGCAAAAAGGTGTTGATGAGCGCTTCGCAGGTCACAGCCGTTCTTTCCGAAAATGCGGGTCCAAAAGCGTGCGCAAGGCCTGCCGGGCGCGGTGCAGCCGGGCTTTCACCAAACCCTCCGAGATCCCCAGCAGCTCCGCCGCGCCGCGCGTGTCCACCTCTTCGATGTCGCGAAGGAGCAGCACGTTACGAAAATCTTCCGGAAGCTTCTCGATGCACCCCCGAACCAGTGCCCGCTCGTCCGACGACAACTCCTCCGGCGGCTGCCACGCGGGTCCCACCTGCTGCCGGTGCCCGTCGGACGCAAACGTCGGCAGCAGATCCTCGATC
>JBEHXY010000032.1:0-17236 GCA_048498455.1 Planctomycetota bacterium
ACCGCGTCGGAGCGCTTTTCGAGCAGC
This sequence comes from Planctomycetota bacterium, assembly GCA_048498455.1. Classification (GTDB taxonomy): domain Bacteria; phylum Planctomycetota; class Phycisphaerae; order WQYP01; family WQYP01; genus CALCHA01. The sequence goes on from JBEHXY010000032.1 coordinate 28, forward strand.
CCGAGCAGTGTGGTGTCGCTGAGACCCTGGCTGACGGCGGCCATGCGAAGCGTCGGCACCACCGTGAAATTTGGCGGCGGCGGGACGGCCTTCTTGTCCTTGGTTTTCGGCGGCGGAACGGGCGTGTTGAGGGCCACCAGCAGGGGCCGCCGGCTCTCGTCCCACGTGGAGGCCGAGACGCCCTGGCGCAGATCGGTTGCTCCGGCGACGGCGCTGCGCCAGACAAACCCGCGGATGCCGCGGCCGGCGCACATCCAGGGCCACTCGCGCTCGCTTTGCTCGGTGGCCAGCAGCCCCGCCGGCGGCAGGCGCGGATCGCTGTCATCGACCACCCACAGCCGCGCGTGTGCGACGGTGGCATCGGGCGTGGTGACGGCCAGCATGTCGCGGCTCAGATGCAGCTGCATCGTCTGCGTAATGACCTCCTGCAGCTCCTTGTCGCGTGCCTCATCGCCCGCAGGTTCCACCATCGCCGGGTGCATGAACACCGGCGTGGCGATCCAACCCTTTTCCGAAAAATGTTCCACGCAGGAGGCCATGTACTGGCGGAGCTGCGTGGCAGTGTCGCGCATCCGGCGCGGCGGCACCGGCGCCAGCCACACCTGCAGCGGCACGCGGTCGGCGAACGCGGTCCCATCCATGTAAGGCTGCATCAGCCGGTCATAGCCTTCCCAGTCGATGGTCACGCGGCCCACATCGTCCACGCGCACGCGCGGACCGACATCTTCGACGAAGAGGGCCACGCCCTCCTTCTGCGCCGCTTTCACCAGCACATCGAGTTGCTGGATGGCTGGGGCGGTCACCGGGTCGTCGCGGTCCAGGTAAATGGCGTTGATCGTGCCGAAGGTCTCGGGAAAGATGCGTGAGAGATCCGTGGTGTTGGTGGTGGCGACCGCCAGCACCCGCGGTTCGGTGGGCAAGGCGATGTCCGCAACTTCCACGCGCAGCACCATGCTCTTCACGTCGCCCTTGCGGGGGCCGCGGATGGTGATCGGGTAGTCGTATGTGCCGGGCTCTTCCGCGGGAGGCGCTTCGACTTTGAGGTAAACCGGCATGGGCTCGGCAAGGGTAAAGCGGCGGGTGTCCCCCGCGGTCGTGCTTTGCGCAGGAATGAGGTAGGAACCGGTGTCGGCGGAGATGCCGGGGCTGCCGGTGAGCTGGTCGACCTGCGGCCCGGTGACGGTTCCACGGAGGATCCGCGCGGAGTAAGCGGTGATGGCCTCGAGCGGCAGCGGCGAGGAACCCTCGGCCGCGCCCACCTCGATCTCCATGCCCGGCACCACTTCGCGGATGTCGAGCTTCACGTAGCTGGACTGCCGCCGGCAAAGGCGGACGAGGGGATCCGAATCTTTATAGGGCTGCGTGGCCGCCGCGGGCCTTTTGGTGCCGTTGGCGGTGGCGGCGCTGTTGGAGCAGGCAGCGGCCAGGAGCACGGTCGAGAGGGCCATCCCGGTGAGCAGCAGGGTGCGAGGGGGCGACGGTTGCAGGGGGGAGCGGGACATCAGGGTCTCAATTCTGGCGTGAAAAAGGGTGTGGGGCGGGTCCGCCCTGAAAAAGAGGGCTCCATGCGCGATCGTTAAGCAGGTCGAACCCCTGCAACCGGGGGCTGATGATGAATTATGCAGCAGGCCGCGAGGTCGAACGCAGTGATTGTGCCGGGAATAAATTTTTTTAGCTACGGCTGGTGGGGGAATTTCGAGGAAAAAATCGGTTTTTCAGGGCGATGCGGGCGTTAACGGGCGCTTGCGGGACGACGCGGCGCGGTGCAGGAAGCCTGCGGTCTCGATGTGGCACGACCATTGCAATTATAGAAAACCATCACAAGTGAATAAGAAAACCCAACAGACACGAGGGCCGGTGAATAGCGGTCGCCGCCTCTCGAACACGATTACAGTCACGTGACGGCGGTGATTCCTGGCCGGTGGACGTGGGACCTTCGCCCGCCTCCTTGGGTGTGCCCAAGGCGCCGCCGTCACGTGACCTTTCAAATCACCGCCTCTGCTCCTTCAAACGACAGAGGCACCCAGGACTCGTTTCCTCCTCCGCCAGCCGTGTGGGCCAGATACCCTCGCCCTCACGGCTTTTTTCAAAACCAAGCGGCGGTGACCCGGCCGTACGGCAGGGTCACCGCCGAACAAGACTCGTTTCCTCCTCCGCCAGGCCGTGCGGACTGCTTACCCTCGTCCCACGGCTCTTTTAAAACTCGTGCGGCGCGGTTCCGCAAGGGCCCGCCGCTTTCAGGAACTCGTTTCCTCCTCCGCCAGCCGTGTGGAAGATTTCTCTTCCACACGGCTTTTTATTTTTGCCCCGCCAAAAAATGGTGGCCGGCCTTGTTAGAAGGGCCCCGACGCCTGCGTCTTACTTGACACGGAAGTGGGCGGGGGGTATTTCCACGGGTCTTTCCAACATCGAAGCGGAGGCAGGATGACGACCTCTCAGGCAGGCCCGCAGGGTGCGGACATTGTGGTCGACCGGTTGTCGAAAGCGTACGGGAATTTCCTGGCGGTGGACCGTATCTCCTTTGAAGTGCCCCGGGGCACCATCGTCGGCTTCCTGGGACCCAACGGGGCGGGAAAAACCACCACCATCCGCATGCTCACCTGCTACATGCCCCCCACCAGCGGCACCGCGACGGTCGCAGGATATGACGTGTTCCGCCAGTCCCTCGAGGTTCGCAAAAACATCGGCTACCTCCCCGAATCGAACCCCCTCTATACCGAAATGCGCGTGGGGGAATACCTGGATTTCAAGGCCAAGCTCCACGGTATGGACCGGGAGCAGCGCCGCAAACGCGTGAGCGAAGTGGCGGCACGCTGCTGGCTGACCGATCGCCTGCGCAGTGTGATCGGCACGCTCTCCAAGGGGTATCGCCAGCGCGTGGGCATCGCCGACGCCATGCTGCACAACCCGCGCGTCCTGGTGCTCGATGAACCGACCGTCGGGCTCGATCCTTCGCAAATCCGCGAAGCCCGGCGCCTGATCTCCGAACTGGCCGGCGACCACACGGTGATGCTCTCGACGCACATCCTGCAGGAAGTGGAAATGGTCTGCCAGCGCGTGATCATTCTCGCGAACAAGCGGATCGTCGCCCAGGGCACGCCCGAGGAATTGAAGAACCGCGCCGGCGGCGGGCTGCGGGTGGAAGTGCGCGGGCCCTGCGAGGATGTGAAATCGGCGATCACGTCGCTGCCCGGTGTCAACAAGGTCGAACTCCTGCAGGCCGGGCCAGTCGGGCGATTCAACGTCACCGGCAGGCTGTCCCCGGAACTGCGGGAGCAGATCGCCGCGATCGTCAGCAGCCGCGGGTGGAGCCTGCGGGAGCTGCGGACGGAGGGGGCGAGCCTGGAAGAATATTACGTGCGGATCACGGATCCCGGCGCTGCTGCGGAAACGGCCGCGGCGTAGGCCGGGGGTTCCCGGGCCGGGGCAGCGGCGCAGCAGACAAAGCCAACAACGATAAGAAGCAGACACGATTTGCAGGCGGAAGGTTGAACAATGGGCAGGGTGCTGGTCATAGCCAAGCGCGAAGTGAGTTCGCTGTTTTACTCACCGATCGCGTATTTTGTGCTGTTTCTCTTCATGATGGTCACGGGGATTCTCTTTGGCGCCCTGGTGTTCGTGCCGGGCCAGCTCACGGAAATCCGCCAGCTGGTGGATTACTCGCGCTTCGGCCTTTTCTTCATCATTCCGGGCATCACGATGTCGCTGCTGGCGGATGAATACCGCTCCGGGCGAATCGAGATGCTGCGGACCAGCCCCCTCACCGAGGCCGACCTTGTCCTGGGCAAGTACGTCGGCGCCATGCTTTTTTACCTGATCCTCCTGGCGACCACCCTGCTCTATGTGGGCCTGCTTCTGATCTGGGGCCGGCCGGACTGGGGACAGACCGCCGCGGCCTACCTCGGCCTGTTCCTGATGGGCATGATGTTCGTCTCCATCGGTCTCTTCTTCTCCACCTGCACCCAGAACCAGATCGTCGCCTACCTGGCCACGCTGCTGGTGCTCGGTTTCATCACCTTCGCCGGCGGCCTGGCGACCCTCGTGCCGGCCAAGGTCCTGGGGGTGAACCTCACGGTCCTGAAGCTGCGAGAGGTGATGGGTTACATGGGCGTGGGCTCGCACCTGGCCGATTTCTCCAAGGGCGTGGTCGACACCGCGCATGTGGGTTATTTCCTGGGATTCTCCCTGCTGTTTTTGTTCCTGACCTACCTGATCCTCGAGAGCCGGAAGTGGCGGTAACCGCCCGCCCCTGGCCCGACGATTCATGCACGATTTTTCCCAAGTGAGCAGACCATGACCCAGAAAAGTCCTTCCACAACTGATACGCCTGACGCCAAGCAGCGGCATTGGCTCTACGGCCTCAACGTCACCGTCCTGGTGGTCATCGGCCTGGTGATCATCGGCTTGCTTCTCTACATGACCAACACCTTCCGCCGCCCCTTCGATCTGACCAGCGGCGGCATCTACTCGCTGAGCGACTCGACCAAAAAACTCATCGGGGAGATCGATGCGAAAGGCCAGAAGTATGAACTGGTCACGCTGTTCACCAGCCGCGCCGCTGCGGGGGAGAGTGAAACGCAGGCCTACGAGAACACCCGCCGCGTGCACGACCTTCTCGACGAGTATGGCCGCCGCTCCAAGAACATTGCGGTCGAAAATCTCTCGGATGTCCCGATCGACGAACTGACGCAGAAAATCCGCGACCGCTACACCGGCGAAATCAAACCCTACGAACAGGTCGTCAACGATTTTGACAAGATCGCCAAGGATGTGACCACCTTCACCAAGAGCGAGGCGGCCAACTTCAGCGCCGTCGCCCAGCAGCAGGGGGTGGACGAAAAGACCGCCGCCATCGCCAACCAGTTCTACGCCCTGATGCAGACCGACATCCCCGAATCGATGCAGGATGCCCAGAAGGCGCTCAAACGCATCACCGAGTCCACCGTTCCCGACTACACCAAGGCGGTGGCCACCATCAAGGCGGGCCTGAGCGATCCCTCCGGCCAGGTCGACCTTGTCGCCATGCTCACCGCCCTCACCGACCCCACCAAGGTCAAAGAATTCGGCATGGAAAAATATTTCACCGACGCCCGGCCGCGCTACAAGGCCTTGCTCGACGAGGTGAAGGCTTACAGCGATCGCCTCGACAAGCTGGCCCCCCTGAAGGTCACGGAGGTGATGTCCTCGGTCGGCCCCAACTCCATCGTGGTGCTCGGCCCCGAAACCGTGAAGGTCATCAGCCGCTACGACATCATCAAGGACAACCCCACCGAGGATCCCACACCCGGCGTCGACACCTCCAGCTTTGAAGGCGAGCAGGCCATCAGCTCCGCGCTGATGTCCATGGTGCGTCCGGACAAGCTCAAGGTCGTCTTTGTCACGCCCACCTCCACCCAGATCACCACCCGGGGATCGGATGACAGCTGGACCGCCGTCGCCGACCGCCTGAAGGAATTGAATTTCGACGTGCTGGAGTGGTCGCCGCCGGGTCCGCAGATGTCGCCGGACCAGCCGCCACCCCAGGCCACACCGCCCGCCACCGGCAAAGGCGTCGTGTGGGTGGTCTTCCCGCCTGACGCCCCCACTGCCCAACAGATGATGTCCGGCATGCCGCCGCCGGATCCCAAGCCGATCATCGAGGCGCTCAAGACGCACCTCTCCAACGGCGGCCGCGCGCTGCTCCTGGCTTCCTCCGGCGGCGGCGGGCCCTTCGGCGGCGGCGAGGCCTACCCCTTCGATGAAATCGCCAAATCCTTCGGCATCGTCGTGCAGCCCAAGTACACCGTTGTGCGGCATTACGACCTCAACGATCAGGAAATGGCCTATCCCCGCATCCTCGTCACACGCTACCCCGATCACGAAATCACCCGCACCATGCAGTCGCTCCAGACCATCTTCATGGGCGTGCCCAGCCGCGGCGGAATGGGCGGCATGATGGGCGGGCCGACGATCGTCGGCGTCGATTCCACGCTTCCCCAGGGCGTCGAGGCCAAGGTGCTGGTGAACACGCCCAACGATGCCGACCACTGGGGCGAAACCGCCTATGCCCGCGACGCCAAGTTCGATAAGGGCACCGACTATGCCCCCCCCTGCCCGATGGCCGCCGCCAGCGTGAAAAACCGCGGCGATAAAGAGAAGGAGCAGCGGCTTGTCGTCATCGGCAGCACGCTCATCGGCATCGATGCCCAAACCCGCGATATGGGGCTCGCCCAGCAGGGCAACCGCATCGTGCGCTACCTCACCAACCCCGGCAACACCGAGCTGATCGGCAACTCGGTGTTGTGGCTGGCGGGTTACGAAAACATGATCGCCGTCAGCAGCAAAACCAGCGCGGCGCAGCGCATCAAGGACATCTCCCCCGCCGCCCTCACCGCGGTCCGAACCATGGTGTTCTTCCTCGTGCCCTTCGCGGCCCTGGCGCTCGGCGGTGTGGTGTGGCTGTTCCGCCGGCGCTAAGCGACGGCACCCAATGGGGGCGCTCTCCAACGGCGCCCAATTCCGCGTAGCAATTCCTCCTCGAGGCTGACATGAATTTCCGTCTGACCCTGGCCCTGGCGATTGTCCTCGTGCTGCTCTGCGGCACCTTTTTGGGCGTGAAGTCCTGCAGCGAGCAACGCGACGCGGGGACGAAGTCCAAGACCAACACCGTCTTCTCCCCCGCGCCCGGCGACATCAAATCCGTCGAATACACGCAGGACGGCTCGGTCGAAATGTCCCTGGCCAAGACCGACAAAGGCTGGCGCCTCACCAAGCCCGTCGATGCCGCCGCCGACGACAGCAGCGTCACCCGCGTCACTTCCGCCCTCACGGACCTTGCCTACACCGACAAGTTCGAGCCCGCCCCCTCGGGCGCCCGCTCCGCCGAAACCACCGGCGTTGCCAAACCGCGCCACGTCGTGAAATTCACCGACGACAAGGGCAAGGAACACACCCTCGCCCTGGGCAAGCGCGCCGTCAGCGGCATCTACGCCACCGCCGACGGCGGTTCGACGATCTACCTGCTGGAGCGCGACCCACTCGAAGCCCTCGACGTCGATCCCAACACCTTCCGCTCCAAGGCCATCAAGGAAATCCCTGCGGAAAAAGTCGCCGGCCTCATCATCAAGCACCGCGACCAGACCGTGACCCTGGGCAAGACCGACAACAAGTGGATGATCACCGCCCCGGTGACCGCCCGTGCCAGCGCCAGCGCCGTGGAGGCCATCACCAACGAGCTGCGCAACATCCGGGCATCCGCCTTTGGCGATCTGCCCAAGGAGATGCCCGCCACCGGTCTCAACCCGCCGCAGGCCAGCGTCACCGCACTCGTGGAAGATGCCGCGCCGGCGAGCGCCCCCGCCACCGGTCCGGCCAGCCGCCCCGCCACGACGCCTGTCACCCTGGAACTGGGCTACTTCACCGATCCGACCAGCAAAAAGTTCGTTTACGCCAGCCTCGCCGGCTCGAAGGAAGTCTTCACCCTGCCCGCGGCTTCGTTCGACAAGCTCAACCGCGAGCTCTTTGACCTCCGCGATCCCACCGTCCTGCCCGCTGCCGAGACCGAAGCCACCCGCATCGACATCGCTCCTGCCAACGGTCAGCCGCTCTCGCTTTCGCGCGTCGGCGGATCCACCGGCAGCCAGTGGACCCTGGAAGCTCCCCAGATCGCCATGATCCCCGGCGACCCCGCCGCCGCGACCGTCCTCCTCACGTCGCTGCGAGAGCTCCGGGCCACCAAGTTCGTCGACTCCGCCGGCGATCTGAAATCGATCGGCCTCGATCCGCCCCAGGCCCGTGTGGAGCTCACCCTTCCCGGCCAGGCCCGACACGAGGTGCTGTTGATCGGTAAACCGGAAACCGCCGACAACGTCACCCCGGTGATGGTCCAGGGCGAGCCCACCGTGTATCTGGTGAAAAGTGATGATGTGGCAAAGCTGACGCCCGATGTCCTGGCCCTGCGCGATCATGCCATTGAGCGTCTCACCGCCGACCGCATCCGCGAAATCTCCATCCGCGGAACCACCGGAGAACCCATCGAACTGCGCCGCGATGGCGCCGCATGGAAGGCCCAGCGTCCCGGCGGCGGCACCGCCGATCCCACGGATGAATCCCGCGTCACCGCCCTGCTCGCTGATTTCACCCCGCTGACCGCCGCCAAGTATCTTTCGACCAAGGCCGACCTCCAGGGCACGCCCGACCTCACCGTCACCGTCACGGTGCTCGAACCCTCCAGCGCCGCCTCCTCCGCGACCGCGCCCGCCACGGGGCCTGCGACCGGCCCGGCAACCCTGCCCGCCGAACTCCAGGCCACGCTCAATCGCACCTCCGGGCCGGACGCCGGCCGTACCGTCACGCATACCCTCCGCATGTACAAGGCGGCGGCCACCACCGCGCCCGTCAGCGGCACCAGCGCCGCGTGGAAAGCCGTGTGGGATGGCGGCGGCGGTCCCCAGTGGGTCTTTGAGCCCACCGGCCTGCTTGTGGAGCACCTGACGGCCACCAAGTACGCGGTGCCAACCACCCAGCCTGCGACGCAGGCCGCCACCCAGGCCTCCCCCACAGGGACTCCTGAAAAGTAACCGGCACTGCCGCTAAAACTGCATTCGGCGCAGTTTCAACCGCACAATTTGCCGCGCGGGGTGCGGCCGTAGTACACTCTGGGGTCGGCGGTGCGGGAGGGCGAGACAAAGACGCGTGACAACCGTCCGGTGATGAGCCGGACGCTTGGTTTTTAAGGGCCTTGGCATGGATGAACGGCGGCAAAGTGCGGTGGCCGGCGCAGGGACTGCAGGGGCCGGCTCATCCGGCGCCGCTGTGGGTCGCAAGTATCCCCGTCCGCCGGCGCTCTGGATCCGCCTCCTCAGCCTCTGCCTTCGCCCCGAAAGTTGGGCCGAAGCCGCCCGTTATCCTTTCTGGGTCACGCTCCTGTCCCTGATCGTCGCGGTTTTCATCGGGGCGGCGGGCGCCGGCATAGGCGCCGGGCGCGACGCCGTCCGATCGCTCACCTTCTTTGGCCGCAATTACGACACGCAGTATTCCACCCTGGAACTCAACAGCGACGGGCAACTGTCCGTCCGCGGCGAGTGGAAAGGCCCCATCCGCCTGAACACGTTGGTCGTCGATCCCACCGGCAAAACGGATATCGACAGCCTGCCCTCCATGCTGGGCACGCTGGTCGGTCCTCGCAACGTTTCCACCGACATGTTCGGCGTCGTGCGCGTCAGCCCCATCAGCGAAACCTTCCCCGAGTTCATGCCCAAAAAGGGCGAAGTCACCGTCATCAACGGCGCCTCCATCCTCAGCCTCGTCGACCGCTGGCATCGGGTGATTTTCGCCGTCGTGGCCATCACCACCTTCCTGTTCCGCCTCGTTGCCGAAAGCCTCTGGATCGCCCTGACCATTTACCTCATCAGCCCGATGGTGATCATCGGCGCCGTGATCGGTGGCCGCGGACTCATGATCCCGCGGCGCGTCGCCTACCGCATCGCCGGCGCCGTCCTCGTGCCCCTCGTCATTTTCAGCGGCATACTGCAGGCCGTCGGCTATCCCGCCTCCGCCACCCTGGGCGATGAGGGGGCGCTGATCCTCTGGTGCGTCGCCGCCTGTGTCATGGCCGCCTATGGGGGCGTCCTCGCCAGGCAGATGTTTGTCCCGGCCAATCGTCAGGAGCCCCGCACGTGAGCGTGGTCATTGTGATACCCGCCCGCTACGGTTCCACCCGATTTCCCGGCAAGCCGCTGGCCCGCCAGACCGGAAAATTCCTCATCGAGCATGTCGTCGAGCAGGCGCAACTGGCGCGCGGCGCCGATGCCGTGGTCGTCGCCACCGATGATGCCCGCATTGCCGCCGCCGTCACCAGCTTCGGTGGCCGCGCGGTCATGACTTCCGACGCCCATCAATCCGGCACCGATCGCGTTGCCGAGGTCGTGCGCCGCAAGGAATTCGCCCGCGCGGAAATCATCGTCAACGTGCAGGGCGATGAGCCCGAGATCGAACCGCCCGTCATCGAGGGACTCATCGAATCGGTGCAGAACCAGGATGTCGAAATGGCCACCGTCAGCGCCCCCTTCGAGCGGCTCGCCGACGTGCCCAACCCCAACATCGTCAAGGTCGTCACCGATCGTGCCGGCCGGGCCCTCTATTTTTCACGGGCCGTGATTCCCTTCGACCGCGACGGCAAGGTCGGAGGCGCATGCCCCCGCTATCGCAAGCACCTGGGCATCTACGCTTACCGGCGGGAAGCCCTGCTCGAACTGGCGGAGACGCCCGTCTGCGATATTGAGCGGGCCGAAAAACTGGAACAACTCCGCGCCCTCCACCTGGGCATGCGGATTTACGTTCACGAAGCCGCGCGGGCGCCTCACGGGATCGATACCCCCGAGGACTATTCCGCGTTCGTTCGGCGATATAATGAAAGCGGGCGCCCGGTGGCGGAAGAACGGCGCGGTGGTATCAACACGGACGGCAGGACCGGGTGAAATCCCCGGTCCTCGACTTGCTGGAGGATGAGGCGCGATGGCTGAAGATACGAATGAGTTGCTGGCGGCACTGGGGCATAGCAGCGATGAAACCGAATTCTACTCCCCCACCCCCGAGGGATACGTCAAAGGCAAAACCAAGTACGTGGTCGTCGTCGGCACCGTCATGAGCGGCCTGGGCAAGGGCATCTTCGCCTCCAGCCTCGCCAAGATCCTCAAGGACAAAGGCCTCATCGTCGCCCCCATCAAAATGGAAGGCTACCTCAACCTCGACTCCGGCACCCTCAATCCCTTCCGCCACGGCGAAGTGTTCGTCCTCGAAGACGGCATGGAAACCGACATGGACCTGGGCACCTATGAGCGCATGCTCAACGAAAACCTCAACCGCATGAACTTCACCACCAGCGGGCAGATCTTCACCCGCGTGCTCGATAAGGAACGCCACGGCGGCTACCTCGGCCGCGATGTCCAGATGATCCCCCACGTCACCGGCGAAGTGAAACGCCTCCTCCGAGACCTCGCCGCCAAGAGCAAGGCCGACGTCGTCTTCATCGAAGTCGGCGGCACCGTCGGCGACTACGAAAACGGCTACTTCATCGAAGCGCTCCGCGAGCTGCGCTACGAGGAAGGCGAGGAAAGCGTCTGCGTCGTCGCCCTTACTTACGTCATGGAACCCAAGACCCTCGGGGAGCAGAAGAGCAAGGCGGCGCAGCTCGGCCTGCGCCAGGTCATGGAAGCCGGCCTCGTCCCCGATCTTGTCGCCTGCCGCTGTCCCAGCCCTGTCAGCGACAAGGTGAAGCAGAAAATCTCGATGTTTTCCAACGTCTCGCTCCGCCGCGTCTTCTCCATGCACGATGTCGAGAGCATCTACCTCGTCCCCGAGATGCTCCGCGAGGCCGGTATGGACCGCGAAGTGCTCACCATCCTCGGCCTCCACGACCGCGTGAACCAGCGCAAGGAAGACACTGCCCGCCGCGAGTGGGTCCGCTTCGTCGAAGACCTCCTCGCTCCCAAGGATCGGGAAGTCATCATCGGCGTCGCCGGGAAATACACCTCCATCCGCGACGCCTACGCCTCCATCGACAAGGCCCTCGAGCACTGCTCCGCCCACGCCCGCTGCCGCGTCACCATCGACTGGATCGACACCACCGACATCACCCCGCGCAACGCCGCCGAACGCCTCAAGCACCTCCACGGCATCATCGTGCCCGGCGGCTTCGGCAACCGCGGCGTCGAAGGAAAAATCGCCTGCGTCCAGTACGCCCGCGAAAACAAGCTGCCCTTCCTCGGCATCTGCCTCGGCTTCCAGATGGCCGTTATCGAATTCGCCCGCAATGTCTGCAAACTCCCCGACGCCAACTCCACCGAGTTTGCCCCCAAATGCGGCAACCCCGTCATCGACATCCTTCCCGAACAGAAAAAAATCGAAGGGCTCGGCGGCAACATGCGCCTGGGCGCCAAGGAAATCGACGTCAAGGAAGGCTCGCTGCTCTCGCGCCTCTACAACCACGCCACCCACACCACCCTGCGCTTCCGCCACCGCTATGAAGTCGATCCCCGCTACATCGACACGCTCGAAGAACATGGCCTTGTGTTCAGCGGTCGCCACCCCAGCCAGCCCATCATGCAGATGCTTGAGCTCCCCGAAGCACTCCACCCCTACTTCGTTGGAACACAGGCCCATCCCTGTCTCACCAGCCGCCCGCTGAGTCCCGACGGCATGTTCCTCGGAGTGGTGAATGCCGCGCTCAAACGCGCCTACCCCCAGGGCACCCTGGACGGCGTCCCACTTCCCAAGTCAAACAACCCTGGGAAAAGCGTGCGGGCCCTGGCCGTTTCCGGCGACTGACCGCCGCCACGACTCCTTCTTCGCGCCGTCCCCGCCAGTGACCCCCCACCGCGCCCGCACCCGTTCGCGCCTTAAAAATCGAGCGTCAGCGACAACGACACGCGCGAGTCGTTCTTCTGCCGATTGCGTGACGGCCGATTCTCGTAATCGTCGTTGTACGCCAGCTTCAATCCCAGCCCCCGCTCCAGGTCCAGCTTGTAATTCAGCGCCGTCTCTGAATGCACGCGCCACACTTCCTCATCGAAAAGCGACGTCGTGTAGGTCGTTTCATGCGATGCCTTCAGATGGTCGTTGATCTGGTACGCCAGCCGAACGCCCTCCTCCACGGACGGCGCCAGGTTGGTGCGATCGTCGAACGTCTTGAGGTAACTCACGCCCGGGCCGCTGCGCACATCCAGCTTCAGCCGGTCTCCCCGGAACAGGTAATAACCCAGCCCGCCCGACGCCTGCGCCTGCAGCGAAATTCCTTTGATGTCGTCATAGCGCACATCGTCCGAGGCATAGGTGTACCAGCGCGACGTCAGGTCGTGCCGAAACACCGTGTTCTCGTCCACCAGCCCCGCCGTCTGGTTCCCCTGCGTCGTGCCATACAGCGATTCGAACTTCACCGTCAATTCCTCGGTCTTTTTCTGATAGTGCAGCGTCAGGTTGGCGCTCAGCGAAGTGGTCTCGTCGTTGCCCGAGGAATTGATCGCCCCCACCGCCAGCGTGTTTTTCCAGTCCGGCCCCAGGTCCAGGTAATGCGTGGCCCGCTTGTTCTTGCCGTCCGTCTTCTCCGGCGTCACCACCACCGCCGGCGGCGCGACGCCGGTCTGCGGAATCACCGGCCCCTCGGTTTCGCGCCAGCCCATCGCCGCGGTCTGTGTGGCCGGACCTGTCGCCGCCGGCGCCAGCGGCGAAAGGTAGCGCTCCTGCCGGCTTCCATCCCCGCGAATCACCGTCACCCGGCCGTCTGATTGCAGCGTCCGCACCGCCGTGCGCTTCACCGTCACCTTCCCCGCATAGGGCGTGCTCACCACGATGTGCTCCGGCGAAACTTCCCCGATGGTCCCCGTGAATTTGTCGCCATTCTTCAGCGTCACCGTGTCGCCAAACGCCGCGCCGGCGACCAGCGACGCGGCCAGTGTCCATGGAAAAAAACGAGCGGCAGGAGAGGTGGAACGCGTCATAAGACTCCTTTCACTATGGCGACGTGCAGATCCTCAATTCTACATCAGCCGTGCAGATGTGGTCGCGGGGCTTGCTCGAATTTTCGTGGAAATCAAACCTATCGCGGCAACGGAATCGCGATCCCCGCCGCCTGCCGGCAGATCGACCCGAACTGCTCCAGCGTTCGTGCCATCGAGTGGCGATCCCGGATGAACTGTTGCGCCCGCCGCGCGATCGCCGCCGCTTTCGGACGGTCCCGCGTCATCTCGTGCAGCACCTGGTGCCACGCGTCCGGTGTCTGCGGGCCCACCACCCGGCAGGTCTGGTTGTCCTGCAGGTAGTCCGCCGCCGGGTTGGGCGTCGTGATCACCGTCAACCCCCGCGCCATCGCCTCCAGCGTCCGGTACTGCACCCGCGACGCCGGCAGAATATGAATGTACAAATCGCCATGCAGCAGCAGCGGCTCCGTGTCGTGTTGATAAGGCACAAAGGAAAACCGGTCGAGAATGTTCAGGTTCTCCGCGATCCGCCAGATCGCGTATTCCGCCGGACCCGTGTCATAGGCGAACAGCAGGAAATCCTGCTCCTCGTCCGCCAGCATGCGGCAGGCCTTGATCAGCGCCTCATAGGCCGGCCGATCCGCCAGCGGATCCAGCGACACCAGGCAAGGCAGTTGGCCTTCCACGTCGTAGCACGCCACCGAATCTTCCGCGTAAGCCCCCGGATGGATCGTCGTCACCGGCGTGGGAAAATTCGGCGGCAGCCGTGCCGCGATCGGCCCCGATGACGCGATGATCTGCCGCACCGCCGGCATCCGCGCCAGCGGCGAAAACAGCTCCGAGGCATCCCATATCCACAGCACGATCGGCAACGACGGAACCGCCGCCGCCAGCGTCGACACCACCGCCGCATCCGCCGACCCCCACACCACCAGCACGTCCGGCGGATGGTCCGCCAGCGCCCGGCTCACCGCGTTCAACCGCAGCTTCTGCAGCACCGGCAACCGCTCCCACCCGTTCCAGCGATAGAACAGGCAGCGCGATCCCAGCGTCGGCAACGGCGTCAGGTCCATGTCCGTCCGCGCGATGAACGTGACGTGTTGCCCCTCCGCCTTCAAACCCATCACCAGGTGGCGCAGGAACGGCGCCTCTTGCGCCAGTTGCGTGTCATCAAGCCAGAAGGCGATTTCCATGGACGCAGGATCCTGCGGGGCGAGAAACAACGTTCAAACGTTCGTGACTTTCCTTCGAGGCGTCACCGCTTTTGCGACCTCCGGTTGGACGCCCGGGGCGCGGCTGATTGTAATAGGCGCATCGGGTGCGGGCGACACAAAACATCGCGGATTTGAGGAGAGCGAAATGACGAACTCACGGTTGCTGGCGTGTGCGGTTCTTTGCGCGGCGATGGACCTCGGCCTCTCTGGATGCGCCGGCGCCGGTGCACAACGCCTCCGCGTCGAATACAAGGAAAACCCCGTCGGCATTGACGAAACCCACCCGCGATTCAGCTGGGAAATCCGCTCCCCACGCCGCGCCGATGTGCAGTCCGCCTACGAAATCCTCGTTGCAAGCTCCCGCAGCAGGCTTCAACCCGGAAAGGCCGACCTCTGGGACAGCGGCAAAATCGCCGGCGATGATACCCTCGCCATCCCTTACGCCGGCCCCGACCTTGCCACCGGCCAGAAAGCCTTCTGGGCGGTGCGCGTGTGGGACAAGGACGGCCGCGCCGGCGCTGTGAGCGCCCCCGCTTCGTGGGAAATGGGCCTGCTTGCGCCCGGCGATTGGCAAGCCCGCTGGATTGGCGCACCCGCCGCACTCACCGTTTCCCCCGCCGATGCCCCCGTCGGGCTCCCGCTTGCCGAAGCGCGACCCGCCGCCGCCACACAACTCTCCCGCCCCGTCTACGCCAACCGCCCCGCCTATTTCCGCAAGCCCTTCACCGTCGGCAAACAGATCAAGCAGGCCCGGCTTTACGCCACCGCCCTCGGCCTTTACGAATGTTCGATCAACGGCCAGCGCGTCGGCGACATCGTCCTCGCCCCCGACTGGACCGACTACCACAAACGCGTCCGCTACCAGACCTATGACATCACCCCCCTCCTTAAACGCGGCGACAACGTCGTCGGCGCCATCCTCGGCGATGGCTGGTACAGCGGCCATATCGGTCTCGTCAATGAGCCCGGCTTCTTCGGCAAGCATCCCGCGTTCCTCGCCCAGGTCGTCGTCGAATACACCGACGGCACTGAGGAAGTCATCGCAACCGACAACACCTGGAAAGTCGGTGTCGGCCCCGAGCTCGGCGCCGACACCCTCAACGGCACCGTCTACGATGCCCGCCAGGAAATCCGCGGCTGGAACACCTCCGCCTTCGATGATGCCAGGTGGTCCACCGTCGAATCACGCGACGAAAAACCCGCCCTCGAAGCGCAAATCGCGCAGCCCGTCCGCCAGCTCATGGAACTCCCCACCAAATCCATTGCCGAGCCCAAGCCGGGTGCGCAGATTTTTGATCTCGGCCAGAACATGGTCGGCTACGCCCGGCTCAAGGTCCGCGGCCCCGCCGGAACCACCCTCAAACTCCGCTACGCCGAGATGCTCAACCCCGACGGCACCCTGTATGTCACCAACCTCCGCCGCGCCCTCGCCACCGATGTCTACACCCTCAAGGGCAGCGGCGAGGAAACGTGGGAACCCCGCTTCACCTTCCACGGCTTCCGCTACGTCGAAGTCAGCGGCTACCCCGGCAAGCTCACGCCCGACGCCATCACCGGCATCGTGATCGCCTCCGACACCCCGCCCACCGGCACCTGGGAAAGCTCCAACCCCGATCTCAATAAACTCTACAGCAACATCGTCTGGGGGCAGCGCGGCAATTACGTCAGTGTCCCCACCGATTGCCCGCAGCGCGACGAACGCCTCGGCTGGATGGGCGACGCCCAGGTCTTCATCCGCACCGCCACCTACAACGCCGACGTCGACGCCTTTTTCAACAACTGGCTCGTCGACGTCATCGATGGCCAGCACGCCGACGGCTCCTACCCCGACATGGCCCCGCCCGCCCGCACGGGCTCCGGCGTCGCCGCCTGGGCCGACGCCGGCGTCATCTGCCCCTGGACCATCTACCAGGTCTACGGCGACAAGCGCATCCTCGAACGCCAGTACACCTCCATGGCCGCCTACATCGACTACCTGAAAAGTCACAGCGACAACCTGATCCGTCCCGCCGCCGGGTATGGCGACTGGCTCAGCATCGAAGCCGAAACCCCCAAGGACCTCCTCGCCACCGCCTACTTCGCCTACAGCGCCGACCTGATGTCGCGCATCGCCACGCTCCTCAACAAACCAGCCGACGCCGCGAAATTCCACGCCCTTTGCGAAGACATCAAGAAAGCCTTCAACGCCAAGTTCGTCGCCGACGATGGCAAAGTCGCCGGCGATACCCAGACCGGCTATCTCCTCGCCCTCAAGATGCAGCTCGTCGACGGCGACAAGGAACAGGCCGCCGTCCAACACCTCATCGACGCCATCCACGCCAAGAAGGACCACCTTTCCACCGGCTTCGTCGGCGTCAGCTACCTCCTCCCCATGCTCACGAAGTACGGCCACGCCGACCTCGCCTACAAGCTCCTCCAGCAGGAAACCTTCCCCTCTTGGCTATTCTCCGTGAAGCAGGGCGCCACCACCATCTGGGAACGCTGGGACGGCTGGACCCCCGACAAAGGCTTCCAAACCCCCGGCATGAACTCCTTCAACCA